>NZ_CP041405.1:4885000-5152500 GCF_007066085.1 Paenibacillus thiaminolyticus
GATAGGGGGCGGGAGGTATATGGACTATTTCATCATTGCGCAGGATGAGAGCGCGGATCAGCAATTCCGCTTCGCCGGCTTGAAATCGACGAATAAAATCATCGAGGTGACGCCGGATCAGGCGGACGATATTCAGGACATTACCATCGTATTCGTCGAGGGCCAGGCCGACAGCGTCTACCCCGATTATATCGGCAAGCCGGTCGTGCTGGTGGCGGATGAGGTCAAAAAAGTGCTGGAGCTGCATGATCCGAAGCTGGTGTTCAAATGCGCCATCCTGTCAGACCCGAAGCACAGCATGCAGAAGGTATACTGGCTCCTGCTGCTGCCGAGGGTCGACTGCTTGTCGGAGCGGACGGAGTTCCAGAAGACGGGCGCGGTCAAGCGCATCGTCATCGATCAGGCGAAGGCTGCCGGACATGCCATTTTCCGGGTTCAAGGCTTGCTGGAGAAGCATGTCTTCATCCCTCTCGATGTGGCCGAGAGTCTGCTGCGAAGGGAGCTGCTGGGGATTCGGCTGGAGAAGGTGGAGCAAGATCGTGGAGATTCGGACGTATCCCAATCGGACGTATCCCAATCGGATGCATTCCGACCGGGCGCATTTAAAGAAGGAGCGGTGCGCTCGTGATTGATAAGCCGAGCGTTCATAGACGGAAAGGCAAGGAGGAATAGATATGCATGAAATGATAGCGGACGGCGGAGGCGGCGAGGGTCAAGCCGAGCCGAAATATGTGGTGCACGGCGCCTTCTGCGCCTGCAGCCAGGGAACGCGCCCCGCTCGGCTCATTATCCCGGCGAGCCACGGGGATTACATCCATGATCAGCCGCAATTGAATGTAGAGGACCAGGTGCCAATGGTCAATATCCGTCCGTTCGGACTATGTCAGAGCACGCAGAATCCTGCCGTGCAGGCCGTCATCGACGCGCTACCGCCGATGCCGAAGCAGGAGGAGGCCGGGTGGTTCGCCAGCCTGTTCATCAAGAAGGAGGCTCCGCCGCCGGAAGAGGTTCCGGTGCCCGTATGCGTAGCGATGTGCGTGCCCAATGTGACGCCGGGGATGCTCTGGCAATCGGGCAAGGAGAACGTGTTGGTCGAGGGTGCGCCCGCCCTGCTGAGCGACGGATGGATTACTTGCGCATACGGGGGCCTCATCACGATCGTGCACGACGGGCAAAGGGAATAGAACCTCGAGGAGGGGGAAGAGGATGAGGATTCGTTACGGGGGAGTAATCCTCGAACTCCCGGTTGAGCTTCAACGCCTGACCGGGCTTGTTTTAACGAGAGAGGTCAATGAACATATCCAGCTTCAGTTCAGCGCCATCATCCCGGAAGAGAAGAAGGACAGTTATATTCATGAACTCGGGTACGGATCGCCGATTATCGTCTACCGGGAGCTGGAGGACAGCAGTGAACCGGACAGCGGGAGCCGGCAAGGGGAAGTGTTGTTCCACGGCCCGATCCGCCGGATGGATATCCAGTGTGTGCGCGGTGTGTATACGCTGCAGGCCGAAGCCTGTTCCTATACGTGGGCGATGGACATCGAGCGCAAGCGGCGCTCGTTCCAGCGGGTCGATATGACCTATGCCGATGTGATTGAGCAGGTGCTGCAGGACTATCCGCATGCCAATATGCAGGATCATGCGACGAATCACGCCCGGATTGGCGGGCTGATTATGCAGTATGACGAGACCGATTGGCAGTTCATCAAGCGGCTGGCCTCGCATTTCGGCGCTGTCGTGGTGCCGGATGCGGCTTCGGGAAGCGCTCGCTTCTCGCTCGGCGTATCTGCGGATCGGGAACCGGTGGAGGTTAGCGATGCGCAATATGTCATCCGGAACGACTTCCGCCGCAGCCTGCTGGCGCGGACGAACGAGAATCCGGAGCTGCAGGAGACCGACTTCATCAGCTTCGAGATCGACACGCCGCTCTGGCTTCCGTTAGGGGGACGCGTCAGCTTCGCCCGGAGGCCGTTCGTTATCCGCGCCGCCGCATCAGCCGTGCGGGACGGCCTTCTGCGCCACACGTATACATTCTGCACCGCCGATGGAATCAGACAAGGCTATCGGTCCAATCCGCGGATTCAAGGCTTGTCGCTGGACGGGACGATTACGGACATCTCGCGCAACCGCATTCGGGTGCAGTTGGCCATCGATTCCGCCCAGGCGAAGGGCGATACATGCTGGTTCCCTTATTCGACGGGGATAGACAACCAGATCTCGTACCTGATGCCGAAGCCGGGCTCGGGCGTCAAGCTGCATTTCCCGACGGTGAATGAGAGAGAAGCCATTGCGATCGGCTCGGTCAGGAAGGGAGGCGAGGCGAGCAAGTACGGGCATAAGCAGTCCGACCCGAAGGTGCGATCCTTAACGAATGATACGGGCAAGGAAATGAAGCTGACCGGACAGGATGTCGTCTTCAGCGCCAATGACGAGGGCAGCATCAAGGTGCGTGTGTCTGGAGACGGCACCGTGGAGATCGCCGCGGATACCGATCTATACCTCAGCGCCGCAACTGCTGTGGCGCTTGGGGCCAGCGAGAGCGCTGCGGCGGAAGCGGCTGCGGCCGTGCCGAAGCGAATCTCGATCTCGGCGGGGGAAGATGTGTTCATCAGCCGGAGTCCGGGGGAATACGTCGATCCGGCGCATGCGATCGCAATCCAGGATTCGACTTATGTTCAAGGAGCGAAGATTATCTATCTGGGCGAGCCCGGCGAACCGCCTGCCGAGACCTTCGACGACAGTGCTCAGCTGGCCGAGGACGCCAAGCTGATGGAGGAGGTTAACGCTCAGGCGCTGGCCTATCGCGAGGCGTGCATTGCCAAGGCGGAGGCGGCGAAGAGCAAGTTCGGGTTCGGCGCCATCGCCTTGGTGGTCGGCGTCGTCGCGGTAGCGGTCGCGACGGTTGCGACCGGAGGCGCCGCACTGCCGCTAATCGTCGGCGCCGCCGGCACCGTCTCGGCCATCGTGGGCGCGAGCGAGATCGCGGAGGGCCGGGAGGATTTCGCCAAGGCTCAGGTCGGCGATCTGAGCCAATCCTATAACTTCATGCGGGATACGGTGCTCGGCGGCGACGAGGAACTGTACAATATCGTCAAATACGGCTCGGTCACCATTTCCGTGCTGGGCGGAGGCTTCTTGGCCGGGGGCACGACTTTGTTGGCCGGCGGTGTGACCGGCGGGACGATGAGTGCGGGGATAACAGCGATATTTGATCCGTACCAGCCATTGGACGGCACCTTCAGTTGGAAAGCGATGGCCGGGCATTATTTGAAGAGCTTCTATAACGGGGCCTTGGCCGGAACGCTCTCGGCCGGCGTGTTGAAGGGTGTTCCGTGCGGGGCCGGTCCGCTCACCCAGTTCGGCGGCAGATATAGTGCAAGCTTCGTGGCTTCAAGTGTGCTCGATATCAGCAATTCCGGCGATGTGAATTTCCTGAACAATGCGGTAAGCAGCGTATTCGGCGCGGCGTTCTCCTTCATGGGAGGAAAAAGCCGGATCGGCCGCTACGGCGCGTCCGTCACCGGGGATATGGCTGGAGGTTCCGCGATCCAGCTTCTGCAGAACGGGACCATCGACAAGGATACTTTTTTTGACCAATTGAAAAAGTCCCTCGTGAGCAATGTCGGAAATCTGGTGACGAGGTTAGACCCGATTGATGTCGCCAAAGGCCGGTTCTATCTGCAAGCGACTGATCTGGTCGTGCATGATATCGGTGATACGCTGGAGCTGACGCGCAGCTTCAATTCGCAGAACCCGTTCGTGGGCATGCTGGGCAAAGGCTGGCTTAGTTCGCTGGAGAGCTCGCTGACCCGGGTAGAGGATCGCGCCTTCCTTATCTGTATGGATGGCCACTATGAGAGCTTCATCCTCCAGGAGGGCGAATGGCGCAATGAACGGTCGGGAGCGCTCGATTACCGGTTAGTCGAGGAGCCGCGCCGAGGGAGATATGTCGTCAAGCATCAACGATACACGTATGTCTATGACGGGTCCACCGGACGGCTGGTCTCGTTCACCGACGGCAACGGCAACCGCACGGAGCTGGAATATGAGGAGGAAGGCCTGCGATCGTTGACGACGCCAGGCGGCAAGGAGCTTGCTTTTACCTGGAGGAACGGCAAGCTCGCCGCGATCACGGACAACATCGGGCGCATGGTCGAATACCGGTATGCGGGCGATCTGCTGGCCGGGGTCACCTACCCGAACAAGGGCGAGGTCACTTACGCCTATGATAGCGAAGGGCGTCTCACTTCGATTACCGATCAGAATGGCCATACCTATGTGCGCAATGAGTACGACCACGCCGATCGGGTCATTCGCCAGTATGACGGCGAGGGCCATGTCGCGGATATCGTCTACGACGAGCGGGCCAGGATGACGACCTTTACGTTTCATGCCACCGGAGTCGTGGAGACGTACAAATACAACCGCGATTATTTGGTTACGGAAGCGCACTACGATGACGGCACGCAGGAAGCCTACACCTACGATGCCTGGCAGAACAAGGACAGCCATACGGCCGCCAACGGCACCGTCACGCGCTGGGTGTACGATGCCTATGGCCATTTGCTGGAGGAGGTTCGGCCTGATGGCACGAAGGTGGAGCACCAGTACGACGAAGACGGGAACCGGATTCGCACGGCGACGGCCGGTGGCAGCGAGACTTGTTACGCCTACGATACCCAGGGGAATCTGCTGGAGGAACGGGTGCGGATCGACGACACGAACGAATCCGTCACCGCTTATGAGTATGATGAATTCGGACGGCTGATCCGCCGCATCGATCCGATGGGCCAAGCGACAACGTTCCGGCATGAGGTCAAGCATACCGATGCGCCGACCTTCGTACAGGATGCGGAAGGCCAGCAGTTCAAGTATGGCTATGACGCCGCGGCCCGGATGACGAGCATTACGACCTCCTACGGCACGGTGGAGATTGCCTACAATGTGCTGAACCAGCGGACGCGCATCATCGATGCGGCCGGCAACACGACGGTGCTGTTCTATGATCCGATGGGCAATGTGATCAAAAAAGTGCTGCCGAACGAATATGTGGAGCGCTTGGGCAACGGCATCGGGACGGAATATCGCTACGACTTCATGGACCGCCTCATTCGGACAACGGATCCGATGCAGAACGAGCAGCGGGTCATGTACGATATCCATGACAATCTGGTGAAGGCCGTCCATCCGAACGAATATAGCCGGACAGAGGATGACGGGGCCGGAGTCGAATATGAATACGATCACCGGAACCGCCGCATCCGGAGCTTGTTCCCGGACGGCGGCATCGCCCGCACGAAGTATGATGCTGTCGGCAATATCATCAAGACGATCGATCCGGAACGGTATAATCCTGAGACTGATGATGGTCCGGGCACCGAGTATGTCTATGATGAGATGAACCGTCTCGTTCAGATTACCGATCCAGAGGGGCATGTCATCAAGCGCTTCTTGTATGACGAGGAAGGCAGAGTCGTCAAAATGATCGATGCCCGCGGGTGGCTAAGCGGGGAGACGGATGAAGAGCGCTTCGGCACGCTGTATGCCTATAACCGGGCCGGCTGGCTGGTCGAGAAGCGGGAGCCGATCGAAGCCGAGGGCGGGGCGATCCTGTACAAGCTGACCTTGTACCGGCATGACCAGGCGGGCCGTCTCGTGGAAGAGCGGCGGACGGCGGAGCATGTCGGGGCGACCGGGTATGCGAGCCGGTACCATCGTATCCGCTACCGGCATGACAAGCTGGGCCGGGTCATCCTGGTCGAGGATGATACGGGAGCCGAGATCCGCTACACCTATGATTGCTTGAATCAGGTTACGTCCGAGCGGCGCAAGCTGAGCGAGCAGAAGGAACAAGTCACCCGCTATCAGTACAACGCGGTCGGGCTGCTAGAACGCAAAATCGATCTGATCGATGCGGAAGATCTGGCGGAGGGCCGCTCGTTGAGCGGAAGCGAGGATAAGATCGCCGCCGTGACCTCCTATCGCTATGACCGGAACGGCAATATGATCAAGCTGGTCACGCCGGAAGGCTATGAGACCGAGATCAGCTACGATCGGGCCGATCGCATCATTCAGATTAGCCGCCGGGAACGCCAGGACAGCAAGGCGCGGAGTGTCTACTTCAAGTATGACCGTGCGGGCAATGTGCTGGAGGAGACGGATACGAACGGCCACCGCGTGGCCTATAGCTATGATCTGATGAATCGCCTCATCCGCACGACAGGCAAGCGGGGCGAGACGACGCGCCTGTTCTATGATCGGACGGGACAGATCATCAAGCGGGTGTCGCCGAACCAGTATAATCCGCTTACGGATGACGGCGACGGCACTATATACCGTTATGATGCGTTGAACCGGCTGATCGAGGTTCGCGATGCCTGCGGTCAGATCGTGGAGCAGAACCGTTATAATCAGGCGGGCGAGTTGATCCGAAAGCTGAGCGAAGGCATTGGCGTGGAATATACGTATACCATCGGCGGCCGGGTGAAGCAGATTCGCACCGCGGAGGCTGCAGCCCGCGGCAAGGTAAGCCAGGAGTACACGTACGACGCGCTTGGCAATATTACGGGCGTCGTGGACGGCGAAGGGAATAGGACGTGCCACAGCCTGGACGCATGGGGCAACATACGGGTGCTCACTCGTGCGGATGGAAGCGAGGAGCGGTACAGCTACGACCGTGCAGGAAATATCATTAGCTCCACGGACGCCAACGGCCATACGACCTTGTACCGCTACAACAGTCTGGGCAAGCTGGCGGCGGTGGAGGATCCGTCGCAGCAGCATATTGAGTACCAATACGACCGCCAGGGCCGGCTGACGCGGCAGGTCGATCGCAACGAGCGCGTTATCGAGTATGCGTACAACTTCGACGACCAACTGGTGAAGCGAAGAGAAGCCGCAGGAGGCGCGGAAGAAATCTACGTCTACAACGAGGATGGCATGCTGCGAACGGCCGGCAATGATCGGATGCGGTATGACTATACGTATACGCCGGACGGCAGATTGGCGGCGAAGTATATAAGCGAACCGCCGCTTGGCATCCGCCGCAAGGGCGAATGGGCTGGATCGCCTCCGTTCGCGGACCCGTTGACAAGTCCCGGAGCGAATGGAGCGGCCGCTCCCCAGTCTTGGCATCCGATGGATGCGCTTGAGCCGGAGGCTGCGGGTGCGGGTATGCGTAAACTGCTCGAGTTCCGCTATGACCCGGACGGACAGGTAACCGGGTTGACCGACGCCGCAGGCAGACATACGGAATACCGCTATGATAAAATAGGCCGTATCCAGGAAGTTCTGCAGGGCCGGGAACGTCTCGCGCAGTACCGCTATGGCGAAGGCAACCGCATCGCCTCCATTCTGTACGGAAGCGGGATCAGCGTCGAATACGGCTATGACCGGGACGGCCAGATGACGAGTCTGCGGGCGGCCGGCCAAGACGGCCGGGACCTGATGCGCCATACGTACAGCTACGACAATAACGGCAACCAGATTGCCAAGATGGAGCATCATCAGCTTACCCTTTACAGCTATGACCGCTTGAACCGCTTGCAGGAAGTGGATTACGGCAGCGGCGCCCAGGAGTCGTATAGCTACGACCCGGCGGGGAACCGCATCCGCCGCGTGCTGGACGGACATGCCACAAGCTATGCCTACGACAGCCGCAACCGTCTGCTGTCGCTGCTCGAGGACGACGGTAGCCGCACCGAATTCGAGTACGACCGCCAGGGCAATTTGCTCTTCGAACGCTCTGGCTGCGCCATGACGACCTATGCCTATGACGCGTTCAATCGGACCGCGCAGGTCGAGATGCCGGACGGCAGCTATGTCCGCCATGACTACGACCCGGAAGGGCTGCGTAGCGGCATATGCGAGAACGGCGTGACCAGCCGCTTCGTGTTCGACGGCTGGAACATGGTGAACGAGTTGGACGAGGAGTGGAACGCGAAGGCCTCCTATGTGCGCGGTCATGAATTGCTGGCGCAAGTGGACGGCCAAGGAGATGCCTACTACTACCTGAACAACCAGCACGGCGACGTCGTGCATATCACGAATCGGCTGGGCGGCATCGTCAACAGCTACGAGTACGACGCCTTCGGCCATACCTTGTCCGCCACCGAAGGCATCCCGAACCGCTTCCGCTATGCGGGCGAGCAGTTCGACCCCGTCACGCAGCAATATTACCTGCGCGCGCGGTTCTACAACCCGGTCATTGCCCGGTTCACCCAGGAGGACGAGTACCGCGGCGACGGCCTGAACCTGTACGCGTACGTGGGTAACAACCCAATTCGGTATGTGGACCCGAGCGGGTATAGCAGCCAGAATGTTGGTTGCGGTGGTGGCGGTAAGAAGGAAGGGCCTTATGGAGGACAAAATAAATCTGATTTTAATGAGTTTACAGAAATAACGTTAAAATACAAACCCGAAATGCCTAAATATCAATTTATTAGAAAAGCTCAAGCTCTTCAAAAATTGGGAGATGAAGGAAAATTAGTCAAGGCACAAAATCCTGTATCAAGAGATAGAAGTGTTACGAAGAATTATAGACAAGATCTAATTAAAAGGATTTGGAAGCAATATGGAAGAAATAATCGAGACTTTGCAGATAGGCTAATAGATAAAATTACCGATCATAAAAAAATGCAACCTGATCACATTTGGGAATTGCAGCTTAATGGTCCAGATAATGTAAATAATCTCAAGTTTTTGGACTCATTTACAAATGAGGATATTGGATTGAGGCAAATCTGGCCACAAATAAGAAATTTACCAGTAGGTACAAGAATTAAAATAAAGATAGAATTATAAGAGGTGAAAGTTAATGAATGAAACATTAAAAAAAATTATTGAAAAAACTCGAATTGCTCTAGAATCAGATCCAGATGGGCCTGTTATAGGAAAAATTAGGTCGGGGAAAGAGGTTGATTTTGAGAAAATTAAAGGTCCGAAAGATTACTATGATTTTTTAGGTATTAGTAATGGGGCAAGATGTGGTGCTATAGACCTGTTCCCATTAGAAACCATGTCAGGAAGTCAAAGTCTATTGGAATTTATAGAAAATCCAGAAGATGCTAAAGAACAGTGGATTTATATAGGTCAAACTCTTTATGAGCCACTGCTAATAAACGAGTTAGATGGATTGGTTTATCAATTTTATGAGGGTCCGCCTCTTGAAAAAGGGGAATGTTATGGTACATTTGATTGTTTTTTGTTGAATTATGTATTTGGAAAGAAATATAGTGAAATAATTCCAGATGCTGATAATGATGATTGGTTCCAGTTACTAAAGAAATTGCAAATTGTATAGCTATGCAATTAAGAACTGCCCTACTTGTTCCAGGATATTACACATTCAATGAGAAAGAGCAACGAAGCATGAAAAAAGTCCTAGAAATGTGCATGGAAGATAAAAAAACGAATTTTGAAGGGGTTATTATGGGGTTAACTATGCCTTTTGAAAGTGATATCGTGGACTGGAAGGCTTTTTTTGAAAATATCTACAAGGAACTATTTGGAGAAAAATAAGGACTAATTCTGGATTCCGCTCCTCGACTGGTACTGGTTTAAAGAACACCCGTAGGATGCACTGGTATTATTCCACAAAAGGTCACAAGTAAGCTTCAGGGTCAAAAATTTAATAGTTTTGTCTTTTTCATAATTTCTTGAATGACTTTGTATTTGGTGAGCGATATATTGAGGTGGGGGGAAAGATGAATGGTATAATCTTCTGAAATCATCTGAACTTTTTTAAACCATTTGAAGTGTTAACTTTTATGAATAATTTGATTGTTTAATACACCCTAGACAGGGTGCCAATTTGATAGCGAACTTTAGGATTTTATGCACCAGCACTGCTACCTCACCAAAAGGCATGGGGAGAGGGGGAAATTCGGGACACTACTCCGACGTATTGCTTGGACAGACCTTTAATAATGAGATGATTGTGAAAAATGAGAAAATACCAAGCGCTGCATCCTGACATTCAGGTGTGCAGCGCTTTGTTATTTACGTTTTTTGCTTGGCGGGTAAGGCTCCTTAAGATCCGTTCGGTTTAAAAGATAGTCTGTACTCGTGTTGTGCAGATCAGCCAGTTGGATTAGGATTCTGGTTGGTATGTCAACATCACCGCGTTCGTAGTTGCTGTAAATACGTTGGCTGCAATTGAGATATGCGGCGATTTGTGTCTGTGTCATGTTCTTCATTTCTCGCAGATCTCGAATTCGTTTGTACAATTGTACCACCTCAAATATCATTATAGTTTAGCGATTAATTCGCTATTTACTTTTAGTGAAATATTCGCTAAACTAACTTCAAGGCACTGATTATAGAAGAGAGGGGTGCACATATGAAAACCATCTTAGGAGAACTGTATCACGGTAATCTTTGCCCGGAAGCGCAGATCGTATCCAAAAATCCGGCATGCCATGACACGACTCAAAAAATTATGGAGGAGATGAAAAGGTGGCGGGAGCGACTGCCCGAAAGCGAGTAAGATCAGCTTGAAGATTTGATGAATTTGGTTGCTGAAATGAATGCGCCGGATTCTTTTGTATACGGCTTTAAACTGGGAGCAATGATGATGATCGAAGTTTTAGGCGCTGGGGAGAAATAAGGGACGGGGACAGTGAAGACTATGTGCGCGAGAGCTAGAATCGGTGCTGGGAGAGTCCAGAAGGAAACGGTTATACTGTCGCTGCTTGAGGACGACGGCGGCCGGACCGAGTTCGAGTACGACCGCTCCAGGGCAATTTGCTTTCCGAGCGTTCTGGCAGCGCTATGACGACTCTATGCCTATGACGCGTTCAACCGGACCGCCAAGGTCGAGAAGCCGGACGGCAGCTATGTCCGCCATGAATACGACCCGGAAGGACTGCGCAGCGGCATATGCGAGAACGGCGTCACCAGCCGCTTCGTGTTCGACGGCTGGAATATGGTTACCGAGCTCGCCGAGGAGTGGAATGCGAAAGCCTCCTGTGTGCGCGGCCATGAATTATTGGCGTAGGTGGACGGCCTTGGAGATGCCTACTACTACCTGAACAACCAGCACGGCGACGTCGTGCATATCACGAACCGGCTGGGCGGCATCGTCAACAGCTACGAGTACGACGCCTTCGGCCATACCTTGTCCGCCACCGAAGGCATCCCGAACCGCTTCCGCTACGCGGGCGAGCAGTTCGACCCCGTCACGCAGCAATATTACCTGCGCGCGCGGTTCTACAACCCGATCATTGCCCGGTTCACCCAGGAGGACGAGTACCGCGGCGACGGCCTGAACCTGTACGCGTATGTGGGTAATAACCCGATACGGTATGTGGACCCGAGCGGGTATTCGTGTGAGGAAAAAGGGAATGTTTATGGCAAGGGTGAAAATTTTGATGCTATAAGAGGTTATAGGGGAAGAGATTTAACTAATTTACCAAAAGAGTATCTAATTGATCCTAGATTAATGGTTGAAATGAATTATAAAGGTAAAGGCGCTTCGGGAACGAATTCAGCTGGTTGGGAAAGAAACTCAAAAAAATTCTTTAAAGAATTGCTTAAGAGAAACCCAGAGTTTTGGAGCGAAAAAAATACATCGGAAATTAGGAGAGGTAGGGCTCCAGAAGTTGATGAGCACTTTGTAAAATATTTTCCTCAATATATGGATTATTTAGAAGATCCATTGAGACACCATCATATTGGAGAAGGTGGCCAAGCCGCAGCTTTGCCAGTCACATTGCACCCTGGCTATGGTGGGGTTCATAATATTGAAAAAGAATGGGGAATAACAGGCGTGGATGATATAATTGCAAACAGATTAGATACCTTATTAAGGAGATGATTCGGTATGATTTCACCACGCGAGTTTAGGAAGAAATGGGATTCCGAAAAAAATGGAAAACTTATTAATTATTCTGCTGAGCACCTTGAGAAATTACCACTCTCAAAAGAAGATAGATTATTTTTGAGCGAAGCTGGATTACCCGCGTCTGCTCCTCCATATCTAGAATTTAAAACAGTACAAAATTTATATGATCAAAAAAATAACAATTGTAAAGTGAAAGAGGAATATCTCCCAATAGGTACTACAGGGGGAGGCGATTATGTCTATATAAACACATATAATAGGAACATAATATATCTCGACAGTGGAAATCAAAATAAAGAAGTTTTCATTAACTCCACTATTAATCAACTTGCTGAATGTATACTTTTATTTTCAAATATGATAGATAAAGCTATTGATACAAATGGTGAAGACGCTTATCTTGATAATGATATTCCTCCTGAGTTAATAACTTGGATTACGAATGAAATAAAGCGTGCAGATCCAAAATCTCTAGAAGAAGGAGCATTTTGGCACACAGAACTCAAAGAATTAATAAATGAATAGGTTTTTTGAAAAAAGGATTAGTATTAGGTTGAAGGGCCCCAAAAGTGAGAAATTAAAAGAAACTTTTGGGGCTATGGACTTAAAGCGATACGTTCCGGAAGGATTTTGTATTACTGGTTTCTGTATTTGATTCATTTTGGATCCCAAGCAGTTACTATATTGAAAAATAAATATGATGGAAGTTAATTTTGGAGACCTTCCGAGCGTGAATCCAGACTTTCGTCAATAGCTTAATAAAATGAAATTGAGGTTGTTATTTATGAGTACAGATGAAGTGGCACCTCCGTGTGAAGTCCTTGACGCTCTTATAAATAACACAATTATACCGATTCTTAAGCAATTGGAAGAGATAACGAGGAGAAGAGTTTTCAGTTAATAGATTTATATGGAGAACAAAAGTCAAGCGCCTAACTCAACCAATAAGAATAAGATTTAGACCTACCTTCAACTCCGAACAATTAAAGTTTCAGGTTGAAGCTGTTTTTTCAAGGACATTTCACCAGAAGGAACAGGATGCTCAGGTTTCTGGACAAAAGGTAAAGTTAACACTGATAATCTCAAAGTATCAAGAACTCCTTGGGTAGCGTAGTAAAATGTGTGGCAATGGAAAGGGGGAAGTAGGGTTACTTTTAAAAATATGATTCCGGCTTTCACGCAAAATAATTTCAAACCTAACATACCATTAATTGAGGCTTATTTCCGTTTTATTAAGATGGAATAAGCCTTTTTGTATAATAAGCATAACCAGCACGGCGACGTCGTGCACATCACGAACCGGCTGGGCGGCATCGTCAACAGCTATCGAGTCCGACGCCTTTGGCCATACCTTATCTGCTTCGAAGGCATCCCGAACCACTTCCGATATCCGGGCGAGCAGTTCGACCTCGTCATGCAGCAATAGTACCTGTGCGCGTGCTTCTATAACCCGGTCATTGCCCGGTTCACTCAGGAGAACGAGTACCGCGGCGACGGTCTGGACCTGTACGAATAGGCGTATGGGGAAAAAACCAGGTTTTTGCAGATAGACTTCAATTATTATTGACAATTAAGAGGTGATTAGGGTGAGTGTCAAAGAAGAATTAGCCCATTATTATGATGAATTACTGAGTTACTGGAATAATACTTTTGGAACTTTACCAAAGATCCCATTTGATGAAGAGGCTAATCCCTTATTATATCAAGGCGAACCGGATGAAGATGAGTATGTCTCTTGGAAGCCGATAGTAAAAGAAGAGCAGGAAGATTTTGAAGCGATTGAGACGAATATTGATTTACATTTACATTCATCTATAAAGGAGTATTTTAATTCCTTTTGGTTTTTAAACCTTCAGGGTTTTTATAATTCAAAGTTAATTATTCTAGAACCTGTTGAACCAGGTATGGACATTAATAATTTTTTTGTTAATCAAAAAAAATACGAGGAACATCAAGGAAAAATAATAAAAAATATTCAACTTGGTTACATTTCACCAGAGAATATGGCAGTGATGGTCAACAACGAGACTGGAGAAATTCTACAAGAAGATTTTGAAACAGGGCATACTACTGTGATTGCCAAATCTTTAGAAGAACTTATTAAAGGCTTACGAGTCACAAGATAAAATTGATTGATAATATATGAAAGGTGGGCTTCTGCCCTAGGAGTGAATTTTGATGTATATATTTACTCTCTAGTATCTTTAGGAGGTAAGCCAATTCCAAAGTACTTGGAAAGCACATATATGATGTTAAAAAGTACTTTTCCTAATGGTATTGGAGATGAGGAATACTTTCCACTCATTTCCTTGCTTTACGAGTATATGTCTGACAGAAATTTAGCTAAGGTTATTTCGTCAATCACTGAAAAAGACATAACTATCACTATTAATGACATTCAAAAACAGTGTCAGCAAACCTCGCAAGTGATGAAGTCATAGATAATATTAGAGCGAAACTTCTTCGTCATGGTTTTGAAGAGTGGACGGAAGAGGAATAAATACTGTGACCTTGAATGCTTCAGACATTCAAGGTTTTCTTTATTTGTGGGGCTACCCAGTGTGGAGTGAAGAATAGCACACATAACCCATGTATTTGTTCACGAGGCATTAAGGCACAAGCTAAATTACTGGAAAAAATATACAACAAACTTGAGGAAGAGGTAGATTGGGGGCTAATTGACAACATTGATCTCAAGACTGTTTAATTGTTTAGATTAAGAAGTGGTTTCCCAAAATACAGCCACCGAACCAAACACTAAACAACTTGAAAATCACACTTGCTAACTAAAAGCTTATTCCACTTTGAAGATAAGGAGGAATAAGCCTTTTTTCAAAGTAGGGTAAGAATATAGGGAAGAAAATAACTAACAGAGGAAAAGGCAGGATTATTAAGCTTTGATACAATTACCATATGAGGCGGCAATGGAATCTCCACAGTTACCCACCGTATGGAAGAATGTCCACGAAATTGAAATTATGAACTCGATTAGATTTAGCAGACCGAATTCGGCTTTATAAGAGGGGGTGTTGACCGGAAGGGCTGCGCAGCGGCATTTACGAGAACGGCGTCACCAGCCGCTTCGTGTTCGACGGCTGGAATATGGTGAACGAGTGGACGAGGAGTGGAACGCCAAGGCCAGTTATGTACGAGGCCATGAATTAATGGCGCAAGTGGACGGCCAAGGAGATGCCTACTACTACCTGAACAACCAGCACGGCGACGTCGTGCAGATCACGAACCGGGATGGGCCGTATCGACAACAGCTACGAGTACGACGCCTTCGGCCACACTTTGTCCGCCACCGAAGGCATCTTTCGAACAGCTTCCGCTACGCGAGCGAGCAGTTCGACCCCGTCACGCAGCAATATTACTTGTGCGCGGTTCGAAATACGGTAGACTTTCTTCATAGAAATATCATCGACGTACTAACTTACGTAGATCTGTTAATGTGCTATTA
Organism: Paenibacillus thiaminolyticus; assembly: GCF_007066085.1. Classification (NCBI taxonomy): domain Bacteria; kingdom Bacillati; phylum Bacillota; class Bacilli; order Caryophanales; family Paenibacillaceae; genus Paenibacillus; species Paenibacillus thiaminolyticus. The sequence continues at coordinate 4,900,303 of NZ_CP041405.1, forward strand.
ACTTCTGGTATCGGTAAGAAGAAGATGGGCCCTGCCTTGAGTTTTACAAGGCGATCTTACTCCTCTTACTCAAGTCCCGCTCTCCTCGGTTTTCATATTCTTTTGAATTTGGGACAACACTCTATTAACAAGTTGATCAGCTTGCCGAGTTGTTTCTGGTAAACGATATTTGGGAGAGAGCTTTAATATCCATTCGCAGGCTGTTGCTAGGGAAATGCGATGACCGATAGACACGAAAATAGGCTTAATATTTTCCTGAGTCCTTAAAACATTACCAATTATGTCACCGTTATCAACTAATGGAGCGATAGCTCCTCTGTTTTGTTCAGGGGCTTGGAACTCGCCTACTAACCTAGTTTTCCCGCATCCAATCGTAGGAATGTCAAGTAGAACTCCCAAATGGCTCGCTAATCCAAACCGTCTGGGATGTGCAACTCCCTGTCCATCACAAACAATCAGTTGGGGAGGAGTTTTTAATTGGTTGAATGCTTTAAGTATCGGAGGCAGTTCTCTAAATGAAAACAATCCTGGAATGTAAGGGAAGTGAGCAGTGTCCACAACCACTACTGACTCAACTATAGTTAGTGAAGTAGCATTCAAAATAACAATTGCTGCAATTAATTTATCATCCTTTTTGCTGTACGCTACGTCTACTCCGGCAACATAATTGATTTCAGCAAAGTGATCTTCCTTTATAACTTTTAAGGATAACTCTTGCTGTAAGTTGATTGCGTCTGCTTCCGACAGTTCCCATGTATGTTTTAATATTTGTTCCATTATAGAGTCCCTTCACCAAAAACATTTGGATTTTTAACGGTTTGTTATTAGATTAACTATCTAACAATTATATAACAAAGTTAGTCTATTAGGGGGCCTACCTCAGCAACTAGTAAGGCAATAATGGTTTTGAATAAACTCTTTTAATGGCTTATTCCAACTTTACAATAAGGAGGAGTGAGCCTTTTTTCTCCCGCATTTTGTCATAATCTGATTGAATTTGAACGAAAGGTGAACGTTAATAATAAAATATGATTGTTTTTGATTGAATATGATTGATTTTTGTTGGCGGTTTCAATACAATAGCGTTGAAGGAGATGATAAGATGTTAACCCCGGAACGACATCGAATTATTTTGGAACTGCTCAAGGAAAAGGGAGTCGTCAAGATTCAAGAGCTCGTTCATGAGACCGCTTCCTCCGAAGCAACGATTCGGCGAGATCTGAGCCATCTGGAAAGCGAGAATCTGCTGAAGCGGGTTCACGGCGGTGCAGCCCTGCTCCAAGGTAAAGGGATGGAAACTTCTTTAAGTGAAAAATCCACCAAGCAGTTAAGTGAAAAGAAACAAATCGCTGAGCTTGCCGTGTCTCTTATTCAAGACGGGGATTGCATTTATCTCGATGCCGGGAGCACCACCTACGAGATGATTCCTTTGCTTGTTGATAAAAAGGTGACCGTCGTAACCAATGGACTTATGCATCTTGAATCTCTTTATGAATATGACATTCAGGCTTACGTTGTTGGGGGAAAGATAAAGGGGCTCACCAAAGCGTTAATTGGCAGTCAAGCAGTACGCGGCTTGCAGGATTATAGATTTGACAAATGCTTTCTTGGCACCAATGGCATTCATGAGGAGCTTGGCTATACGACGCCAGATCCCGAAGAGGCCAACATCAAGAAGATGGCGCTCCATTTATCCGAGAAGAGCTACATCGTTGCCGACAGAAGCAAGTGGAACAAGGTCTGCTTTGTACAGTTCGCGGCTATCGATGAGGCAGCGCTTGTTATTGATCAGTTGGAACCGGAAGAAGAGAGCTCCATTAACAACAAGACGAAAGTAATAAAGGTTGTGAAATAAATGATTTATACAATGACGCTCAATCCTTCGATTGATTACTACGTGTACGTGGACCAATTCCAGGTTGGCGGGTTGAATCGAATGACGAAAGATCAGAAATATCCGGGCGGTAAGGGCATTAATGTCTCGCGGGTATTATCCCGGATCGGCGTACCCACGAAAGCCCTTGGATTTGTCGGTGGCTTTACGGGACAGTACATTCAAGACGGTTTGAATAACGAAGGCATCGAGACCGATTTTGTGAAGGTCGAAGGAGATACCCGGATTAACATCAAGCTGAAGACCGGGGAAGAGACCGAGATCAATGGCGCAGGTCCTGCCATCTCGAAAGATAAGGTCCACGAACTGCTTGCCAAGATTGAGGGGATGAGCAACGGTGACACGCTGGTCCTTGCAGGCAGCATTCCTTCAAGCTTGGACGCAGGGTTATACCGCGATATCATGAGGCGCTGCATGGATAAGGGCATTCGAGCCGTTGTCGATACAAGCGGCCAGGTCATGCTTGAGCTGCTGCGCTACCGTCCGTTTCTCGCAAAGCCCAATCAGCAGGAGCTGGGAGAATTCTTCCATGTGAACATTGAATCCTTAGAGGATGTCTTGCGCTATGGCCGCCAATTGGTTGATCGGGGTGCACAGCATGTCATTGTCTCCATGGCTGGTGACGGCGCAATGCTTATCACCACTGAAGCAGCCTACGTGGCGAATGTGCCGCAGGGCAAGGTGATCAACTCGGTAGGTGCAGGAGACTCGCTCGTTGCAGGCTTTATCGGATGTTATGCCGTAACCGGCTCCATTCAGGAGGCTTTCGCCTATGGCGTCGCAACCGGGAGTGCAACGGCATTTTCAAGTGACTTGTGCAAGAAGGAATATATTGAAGAACTGCTTCCGCAAATTAAACTGACTCAAGTGGGGGAGAGTGCATCATGAGAATTACAGATCTACTGAAGCAGGACACGGTCATCCTCGATCTTCATTCGACGGGGAAAGAAGCGGTTATTGATGAGCTGATTGCTAAGTTAGACGAAGCGGGACGCTTAAGCGATCCTAAGGCTTTTCGAGAAGCGATTATGCTTCGTGAAAGCCATAGTACAACAGGGCTTGGGGACGGAGTGGCCATCCCTCATGCGAAGACGGTTGCGGTTAAGGGGCCTGCGATATGCTTTGGGCGATCCGTCGAAGGCGTGGATTTTGAGTCGCTGGATGAGCAGCCGGCGCATTTGTTCTTCATGATCGCTGCGACGGATGATGCGCATGATACCCATGTCGAGACGCTGTCAAGATTGTTTACCCTGCTGGATGAGAATATGCGTGAGGCAATGCTGAAGGCAACTTCGGTGGAGCAATTGCTAAGCATCGTGGATCAGCGTGAAAATGAAGTGCTGGCAGAGCAAGCGTCGAGTGAAGCTTCTGCTGCGAATGCTCGGCCGGCATCTGAACAGGATCGTCCATACCTTATTGCTGTAACGGCCTGTCCGACAGGCATCGCTCATACCTATATGGCCGCGGATGCGTTACAGCAGAAGGCGAAGGATATGGGCATCGATATTAAGGTCGAGACCAACGGTTCGACTGGTGTTAAAAATGGGCTGACCGCAGATGACATTGTTCGGGCTACGGCGGTTATCGTGGCCGCGGATAAGCAAGTCGAGATGAATCGTTTTGCCGGTAAGCATGTGGTTCAGGTTCCGGTTGCGGATGGAATTCGCAAGACCGGGCAGCTCATTGAGCGGGCACTCAAGCAAGACGCACCTGTTTACCGCGCCTCCGGAGAAAAGACGGAGCAGAAAGAGGGCAGCGGCGGGAAGCGCGGCGTCTACAAGCACCTGATGAACGGGGTAAGCAACATGCTTCCATTCGTTGTTGGGGGCGGCATCTTGATAGCGTTATCATTCCTTGTTGGAGGAATTAACGCCGAGGGTGAGATCGCAGAGCTTCTATCCATGATCGGGAAAGCCGCCTTTATGTTTCTAGTGCCGATTCTGGCTGGCTTTATTGCAAGCAGTATCGGAGACCGCCCCGCGTTTCTGCCGGGTATTGTGGGCGGTTATCTTGCGGCTGAAGCCGGTGCCGGCTTCCTTGGCGGGCTCGTTGCCGGATTCCTGGCCGGTTATGTTGTTGTTCTGTTGAAGCGTCTCCTACAGAACCTGCCTCAAGCCTTGGAAGGAATTAAGCCAGTTCTGCTATTCCCGCTGCTAGGGTTGCTCATCGTGGGCATCTTGATGGTTACGGTCGTTAATCCGCCCGTCGCGGCTTTGAACGGCATGATGACGGATTGGCTGAACAGCTTGAATGGAGCAAATGCGATTCTGCTCGGTCTAATCCTAGGCGGTATGATGGCGGTCGACATGGGCGGCCCGATTAACAAAGTAGCCTTTACGTTCGGGATTGCAGCGATTGAAGCGGGCAACCTCGGTCCTCATGCTGCGGTCATGGCAGGCGGTATGGTTCCGCCGCTAGCAATCGCACTGGCGACAACGTTCTTCAAGAACAAGTTCACCGAGAGCGAGCGGAAATCCGGCGTGACCAACTATGTCATGGGTTTGTCGTTCATTACGGAAGGAGCGATTCCATTTGCTGCGGCTGATCCGCTCCGTGTACTGACGAGCTGTATTCTTGGATCTGCGATTGCGGGCGGTCTCGCGATGGCCTTCGGCATTACGCTCCCTGCTTCACACGGGGGAATCTTCGTTATCGCTTTAGTCAATAAGCCATTCCTGTATCTTCTTGCGATATTGATCGGTTCGATCGTATCCGCCCTTACGCTTGGCGTATGGAAGAAGACAGTAAGAGTCTAATTTGTTCCAAATATAACGGCCGTTCCAAGCATGCGAACCCTCGGAACGGTCTTTTTCTGATCTTGTGCATGAAAACTACATGCAAAGTCATTATTTTCTCAGTCCAAATTCCTTTATTTTATTTTCGACAAAAAGTGTGAAGGTATATTGTTTTTTGAGCTTGAACAGCATAATGGCTTGTTCGAAATCCGCTAATGCCGATGTATGCTGCTTTAAAAAATAGTGATTTAACCCTCTTTCATAATACAGCTCTCCAAAAAGATAGAGAGAATTGTATTTCAAGCATTGTTCGATTCCTTTGCTGCAATAGTGTATACAGTTGTGATAGTCCTGACTTCTTGATAACGAACGTGCGAGCGCGTAGATGTTTTTGATTGGCAATGTCCTGTCTTCGATATAATAGTGCCGATGAATATGGCGGTACGTCCAATGTAAAATACGCAGAGCCTTCCGGTTCTGGCTGGATTCAGACAGCAAGATGCCAATACTGTTAATAATCGTCAATTCCTGTTCCGAACAAAACTTTAAGCATTTGCATGTTTTTCTTAATGCTGTTTTCAGCATCGTTAAGCATGAATCGAAGTCCTTAGAGGAATAGTAATGAGATACCGCTTTCGCCCAGAGAAGGAATTGCTGATCTTCGGATGCTTCAAAAAGATGGCTTTCTTCTTCCAGAATCTTCATCACTTGTCCGAAATCATTTTCTTGAATAAAGGAGTGGACAATAAATTTAATATTATTTTTGTAGGTGATATTGGAATCGTTATGGATATCAAATAAATATTTTACATTTACTCTTAATTTTTTGGACAGTAAGTATAATATAAAGCCAGATGGTATCTCTCGCCCATTTTCAATGTTGCTGATATGAGGTTGCGTACAGATCCCCTTCGCTAACGCCTGCTGACTCAACCCTTGCTTCAGACGCAATTCTTTAATAATTTTCCCGATTTCAATAGTATTTAACGTATAAACCATATAGTTCCCCCTTTACACAATTTTACACTTGTTTATCTGATCCTGGAGGAAATATGCTTGTCCTGGTTGGGAACTTCAATTCCTCCTTTTGTATTTTTCGGAATAATTCAGCTGTATTTTTATGGCTTTTCGGTAATGATCTTTTCACTTCCCTGCCGATTTGGGCCGGATTCCCGACGGTTTCACATTATTGAAACAGAATATAACTATCCTTATTTATCGATCGAATTCGAACCATGTTATCGTTAAATTAGAATTAGTGAATAAATAGCTATGTAAGAAAGGGGAAAAATGATATGAATAAGATCGCGAGTGCATTTTTGATTATCGCCTTATTTTTTGGTTATCAGCAAGCAGCTTCGCCCGACACCGATTCATCATCAACAGCCGTAAAATTGGAATTGCGCAGTGACCATCATCTGATTGGAGGGCATTAAGGAAGTTTTGCTAATCATCTTGAATGGTGTAATTTCATCTGCCGCAAGTACGATTCCGTATGCATCCGAATCTTATACCGTTACGATGTAACTAAGGAATCTAAGAGAGGAATAGCCAGTCAAAATTGACGAACAAGCCTCAGCGACTTAATGACCTGAATACAGGAAAAATTGCACCTCTCTCACGAATAATGTGAGGGGGGATTTTCATGTTCTAGGCCGCTCGGGATTATTGGAGCTGCCGGTTCAAATCACAATAGAACAAAAAAACCATATGATGAGGCTGCCAACCCGATGTTGTACCAGAGTGAACCCGATGAAGAAGAATATATTTTTTGGACCCTTTTCGGTATATTCAAATTAGGTTCATTTCACCGGGAGGTGCAGCTTTAAGGCGGAGCGATATGATATAAATCACATTTTATATTTTAAATGTGTCTAAATATTGACACTAATTATGACGCCGTGATATTATAACGTTAAAATAACGCACCATCGAAAAAACGTATTATAATTTGCGATGAACCTCAAGAAAAACCACGATAACCGATTGCAAGCTCCAGCACGACAACGCGCATCTACGCTATCTTTACACGCTTACGTACATCTCCGCATCTAAGCTACCAGGCAGCAGCGCTTAGCTTCGAGGGCAAGCGCAACTCACATTATCCTTCCATGCGAACGCAGAATACAGACGTGCACGAATGAACTTTCCATGAAGCATCAGAGGAACACATTTCATGTCTCGATGACCGCAAGAGAGCTTTACACTCAGACAACTCGCCAATACGCTTATTATCTATTTCTTATCTTGAAAGCGCAATCAATTACAATCCTTATTGTAAAGGAGCGAGATTGGATGAAACCGTTTTTTTCGATTGTTATGGTTTGTTCACTGCTGCTGCTGGCGGCATGCGGGAATTCGAGCGAACCGAAGGACACGGGCAAGAATGAGGACGGTAAAAAGGTGGTCAAGATCGGCATTGCGCAGTACGCGAATCATCCTTCACTGGATGGGGCGAGAGAAGGCTTTTTGCAGGCGTTGAAGGATGCCGGGTATGAGGAAAATGTCAATTTGCAAGTGGATTTCCACAATGCGCAGGGTGACATGAACAACAACCTCACAATAGCCCAAAAGCTGGTCGGCGACAAAAACGACCTGATCCTGGCGATCGCCACGCCGACCGCGCAGGCGGTTGCGAAGGCGACGAAAGACATTCCCGTTCTATTCACGGCCGTGACAGATCCGGTCACATCGAAGCTGGTCGACAGTCTCGAGAAGCCGGGAGGCAATGTGACAGGCACGCGCGACACGAATCCGGACGCGATCAAGAAGACGATGGAGACGATCAAGAAATTTTTTCCTGAGGCCCGCAAGATAGGCGTCATTTACAATTCCGGCGAGCAGAACTCTGTTGTCAACGTCGCTAACGTCAAGCAGGTGCTGCAAGAGGGCGGACTGGAGACGGTCGAGGCCACCGTAACGAACAGCTCCGAGGTGAAGCAGGCCGCCGATTCACTGGTAGGGCGCGCGGATATTATCTATCTTACGTCGGATAACACGGTCATTTCGGCGCTCAGCTCGGTCGTGTCGGTCGCGAATGACAAGGACATTCCGCTGTTCTGCGAGAGCAGTGAATCGGTCGGGGAAGGCGCATTCGCATCGATCGGATTCCAGTACTACGATCTGGGCTACACGACAGGCAAGATGGCGGTGGAGGTGCTGAAGGGCGCATCGCCAGCAGACATCCCTGTCCAGTTCTCCGAGAAGCTTGATCTGATGATTAATCCGAAGGCGGCGGAGGCGCAAGGAATTACTTTGACGGAAGAGATGACACAAGGCGCAATCCTGATTGAGAAATAAGTCGTTCCAAATTAGGAGGATGCAATCGTGCTATATGCGCTGACGGGTTCTTTGGAAGCAGGGGTCATTTACGCGTTGATGGCCCTGGGCGTTTACTTAACGTTTCGGATTCTCGACTTTCCCGATTTGACCGTCGATGGCAGCTTTGCCACCGGCGGAGCCGTGGCGGCGGTCATGATTACGTCCGGCTATTCCCCGCTGCTCGCCACATTGGGCGCGCTGCTGGCCGGATGCGTGGCAGGAACCGTAACCGGCCTGCTGCATACCAAAGGGAAAATCAATACGCTGCTGTCCGGTATTATTTCGATGATTGCTTTGTATTCGATCAATTTGCGGATTATGGGCAAGGCGAATACGCCGCTATTGGGGGAGAACACCTTGTTCACGCAGCTTGCCTCCTTCTTGTCCAGCTTGCAGCCGATGGCGATTTTGGCAGCCGTAGGAATATTCGTCCTGCTCATCAAATGGGCCATCGACTGGTTCCTGGATACGGAGATTGGCTTGGCGATTCGCGCCACCGGCGACAATGCGAAAATGATCCGCAGTCTCTCGGCCAACACCGACAATATGAAAATTATCGGGCTCAGCCTGTCCAACGGATTGGTAGCGCTATCCGGCGCGCTTATCGCCCAATATCAAGAATTTGCGGATGTCTCGATGGGGATCGGAATTATCATCATCGGCTTGGCCTCCGTCATTATGGGGGAAGCCGTCTTCGGCCATGCTTCCATCCGGTGGGCGACCTTCGCCGTAATCGGAGGAGCTATCCTTTATCGCCTCATTATTATGCTCGCTCTCCGCATCGGGTTGGATCCGAATGACCTGAAGCTGCTGACCGCCGCGATTGTGGTCTCCGCCCTCGTCATGTCGCGGGTTCTCGCTACATGGAAAGACAGGCGGGTGAAGTCCTCCCAGGAAGATGTTCCGCATGTGCCCATCGACATCGACCAGGGAGCAAGGGGGGAAAGCCATGCTGAAACTTGACGGGATTCGGAAAGTGTTCAACCGCAGGACGGCGAGCGAGAAGATCGCTTTGCAACATACGAATCTGACGCTTCGCGAGGGCGATTTCGTATCGATTATCGGTTCTAATGGAGCGGGCAAGTCCACGCTGATGAATATTATCTCGGGCGGGATGGCGCCGGATAGCGGGACCATCGAGATCGACGGCGAGAACGTAACCGGCCTCTCCGAATTCGAGCGCTCGCGCAAGATCGGACGCGTGTTCCAGGACCCGATGGCCGGCACGGCGCCGACGATGACGATCGAGGAGAATCTCGCGGTCGCCTTCTCGCGCGACAAAAGACGCACCCTGCACCGGGGCGTGAACAAGAAGCGGAAGGAGCTGTTCCGGGAGAGCCTGGCGTCGCTGCATCTCGGGCTCGAGAACCGGCTGTCGGCCAAGGCCGGACTGCTGTCAGGCGGCGAGCGGCAGGCGCTAAGCCTGCTGATGGCGACCTTCACGCAGCCGAAGGTGCTGCTGCTGGATGAGCATACGGCCGCACTTGATCCGGCGCGGGCGCAGTTGATTACGGCGCTGACGAAGGAAGTGGTCGAGCGTTCCAACTTCACGACGCTGATGGTGACGCACAATATGCAGCAAGCCATCGAGCTCGGGAACCGCTTGATTATGATGGATGCCGGCCAGATTATTTTGGATGTGCCGGAAGAGGAGAAGAAGCATCTGACGATCGAAGTGTTGTTGCAAAAATTCGCCCAGTTGAAGGGAGTGGCGGATGACCGCTTGCTGTTGGGATAGATAAAAAAGGGGAGGGAGCGGTAATGATGATTCAAAGTCAGGGGCATCCGTCTGCCCCGCCAATCGAAGAGCAGGCAGGAGCGGGAACGCGGCATGAAGACATGCGAGGGCTGCTTGAGCCTTATCAGGTGCTGGCGCCGGACGGGGAGCTTCGCCACCCTATCGAGGGGGCCATTGACGAGGATCTGATGATACAAATGTACGAGAACATGGTGCTGGCAAGAATGTTCGATCGGAAGGCGGTCAACCTGCAAAGGCAGGGCCGAATGGGCACGTACGCCCCTTATGAAGGCCAGGAAGCTTCGCAGGTCGGGAGCGCGCTGGCGCTGTCCCCCAATGATTGGTTGTTCCCCAGCTATCGCGATCACGCTGCCGCGATGACGCATGGGCAGGCGCTTAGCCGCGTCCTTCTCTATTGGATGGGGCATATGGAGGGCTCCATCAGTCCGGAAGGCCGCCATATTATGCCGCCGTGCGTGCCGATAGCCACGCATTTGACGCATGCCGTAGGCACGGCGTGGGCCGCCAAGCTGAAGGGGGAGAAGCAGGCGAGCATCGTGTACTTCGGCGAAGGGGCGACCTCGGAAGGAGACTTCCACGAGGCTTTGAATTTTGCCGGGGTGTATCAGACCGCCACCGTCTTCTTCTGCCAGAATAACGGGTACGCGATCAGCGTGCCGTTCCATGCGCAGTCCGCTTCCCGGACGATCGCCCAGCGCGCGGCCGCTTACGACATGCCGGGGGTGCGGGTGGATGGCAACGATGTGTTCGCCGTATGGCTGACCGTGCGCGAAGCGATTGAGCGTGGCTTGGACGGCGGCGGACCGACGCTTATCGAGGCGGTCACGTTCCGTTACGGGCCGCATACGACCAGCGACGACCCGCGCAAGTATCGCGATCAGGCCCGGCTATCCGCCGAGTGGAGGGAGCAGCGCGATCCGATAGAGCGCTTGAAGCGGCATCTCGTGAAGAGGGGAGCCTGGAGCGAGGAGCATGAGGAGCGTCTGGCGGAGCGGGTCAGCGGCCTGATCGAGGCCGCGGTCGTGGAGGCCGAGAGCTATCCGAATTCCCGGCCTGAAGATATGTTCATGCACGTAAGCGCTGACATGCCGTGGTCTGTGGCCGAACAGCGGGAACAGAGCGGCCTGTGTGCGGAAAGGCAGGGTGAGGCATGAGCCGGAGGTTTACGATATTGCAAGCGATTCATGAAGCGCTCGATCAGAAGCTGGCGGACGATCGGCGCGTCATGCTGACGGGCGAAGACATCGGCGTCAACGGCGGCGTGTTCCGGGCGACAGAGGGGCTGTTCGACAAGTACGGCAAGGAACGGGTCGTCGATACGCCGCTGGCTGAAGCCGGCATTATTGGCTCGGCGATTGGGCTGGCGCTGAATGGCTTCATTCCGGTCGTCGAAATTCAATTTTTGGCCTTCATTTATCCCGGCTTCGAGCAGCTCATCACCCATGCGGCCCGCATGCGGTATCGGACGCGGGGACAGTACAATGTCCCTCTTGTCATCCGCACGCCATACGGAGCGGGAATCCGCGGGCCGGAGCTTCATTCGGAGAGCGTGGAAGCATTCTTCGTCCATACGCCCGGCCTCAAGGTGGTCGTGCCGAGCAATCCTTATGATGCCAAAGGCCTGCTCATTAGCGCCATCGAAGATCCCGATCCGGTTGTTTTTCTGGAACCGGCCCGGATCTATCGCGCCTTCAAGGAGGAAGTGCCGGAGGAGATGTACCGCATTCCGTTAGGGAAGGCGAATATCGTCCAGGAAGGCACAGACGTGACGCTGATATCGTGGGGGGCCATGATGCGGGTGGCGCTTGAAGCGGCCCGGCAGCTGGAGCAGGAGAAGGGCTGGTCCTGCGAAGTCATCGATCTCCGCTCGCTGTATCCGCTCGATCGGGATGCGATTGCGGCATCCGTGAAGAAGACGGGCCGAGCGCTGATTGTTCATGAGGCGCAAAAGACGGCCGGGGTCGGCGCGGAAATTGTCTCGCTGATCAATGACGAAGCGCTGATGTATTTGCGGGCTCCGATTCAGCGGATTACCGGCTTCGATGTGCCGGTTCCGCAATTCTCGCTCGAGGATGTTTATGTTCCGACGGTTGAGCGGGTGAGAGCGGGAATCGCCACTGCAATTCAGTTCTGACCGTTCAGGAGGGGGAACGCAAATGATAGAGTTCAAGCTTCCCGACGTGGGAGAAGGCATTCACGAAGGGGAAATCGGAAAATGGCTGATCAAGGAGGGAGAGCGGGTTGCCTGCGATCAGCCGATCGTCGAGGTGCTGACGGACAAAGTGAACGCCGAGCTGACCGCTCCGGCAGGCGGCGTAGTGCACAAGCTGATGTTCGCCGAGGGGGACGCTGTCCAGGTAGGCCAGGTGCTATTCCTTCTTGAAGCGGAGGGGCGCGTACCCATGGATGGATTGGGGACAGAAGCGGAACAGGCAGCCTCTGCCGTTGCCGATCCTCCGCCTCCGCTCGCAGTGCCCGTGCCGCCGGCCGCACCCGCATCCCCGGCAGGAAGAGTGCGCGCGGCCCCCTATGTTCGCCAGCTTGCGCGGCAATTGAATGTCGACATCGAGCAGGTGAAGGGGGGCGGAGCGGATGGCCGCATTACCGAAGAGGATGTGCGGCGCTATGCGGCGGCCGGCACGGCGAAGGAAGCGGAAGACTCTGACATGCCGCGACTGGATGCGGTTCTGCCTGTGCGGGAGCGGACGGAGACCGCTGCCCGGCCGCAGGATGCCGCTGCCCGGCTGGAGGCTGCCGGACTGGCGCCCGCTTGTCCCGAGGAACGGATTCCGCTGCGGGGCGTGCGCCTGAAGATCGCCGAACGGCTAGTCAAGGCGGTGACCATCATCCCGCATGTCACGCAGGTGGATGAACTGGAGGCCGATGCGCTGCAGGCGCTGCGCGAACGTCTTCAGCTGCTGGCGGCCGAACGGCAGGTGAAGCTGACGTACTTGCCGTTTTTTATCAAGGCGATCGTCATCGCGCTCAAGGAATTTCCGGCCTTCAACGCGTCGCTTGACGACGAGAGCAAGGAGATCGTCTTGAAGCGCTATTATCATATCGGGATTGCGACCGATACGCCGGACGGCCTTATCGTTCCGGTCATCCGGCACGCCGATCGGAAGACCGTCTTCGAGCTGGCGGAAGAGATTGGGCGGCTGTCGGAGCGGGCCCGCGCAGGGAAGCTGGCGCTGGAGCAGATTACCGGCGGCACCTTCACGATCAGCAACGTCGGGCCGATCGGCAGTCTGCTCGCGACGCCGATCATTAACCATCCGGAAGCGGCCATTCTGGCGCTGCACAAGATGGAGCCGCGTATGGTTGTCCGCAACGGGGAAGGCGTCATCCGTCTCATGATGAATATGGCGCTCTCCTTCGATCACCGGATTATCGATGGAGCGGATGCGATTCGGTTCACGAACCGGATCAAGCGGCTGTTGGAGCAGCCTGACTTACTATGGGCGGAGATGGTATAGATGGTTGTCGGCGAGATTGCAGTAGAAACGGAAGTTGTTGTTATTGGCGGCGGTCCGGGCGGGTATTCGGCGGCCATTCGCCTGGGCCAGTTGGGGCAATCGGTTGTTCTAGTGGAAAAAGAAGAGCTGGGCGGCGTCTGTCTTCATTCGGGCTGCATTCCGTCCAAAGCGTTGATTCATGCGGCCAGCCTATATGACGATGCCAAGTCGGCCTCCAAGCTGGGGCTGCGGCTCGACCCGGGGGCGCTTGCCTTCGATATGTCCGTATGGCAGCAGTGGAAATCCGGCATCGTCGGCAAGCTGCGAAGCGGCGTGGCACAGCTCTGCGCTGCCAACGGGGTTACGGTCGTGAAGGGGAGCGCCGTCTTCCTGTCCGCCGACCGCGTCGGGGTGGAGACGGAATCCGGCTTCGAGACCTATAAGTTCCGGCAGGCGATCATCGCCTCGGGATCACGGCCGCATCTCCCGGCATTCACAGCAGTTGGCGGTCCACGCATCCTCACTTCGGCGGAGGCGCTGGAGTCGGAGACTCTGCCGGAGCGTCTGGCCATTATCGGGAGCGGCTACATCGGCATCGAATTGGGCATGGCCTTCGCCAAGCTTGGATGCCGCGTGACGCTTATCGAGCGGGAGGAGCGTATCATCCCGCTTGTAGACGGCAGCCTCGCCGCGGAAGTGAAGCGGCGCGCCAGCAAGCTGGGAATGGTCATCAAGACGGGGACGGAAGTGCGCGCGGTGGCTGAGCATGACGATCATGTCGAGCTGCGCCTCGAATCGCGGCAGCATGTTGAGGAGAGCATCCTCTGCGACAAGGTGCTGGTGACGACCGGGCGCATGCCGAACACGGAGGGGCTCGGCCTTAGCCAGGCGGGGGTGCAGGTGGATGAGCGCGGCTATGTTCCGGTCGATGCGGAGTGCCGGACGAATGTGCGCCACATCTTCGCCATTGGGGATATTACGCCAGGGCCCGCTCTTGCCCACCGGGCCGCGAAGCAGGGCACGGTCGCCGCAGAGGTTATCGGCGGACTTCCTAGCGCCTTCGATTCGCCCTATGTGCCGTATGTCATTTTCTCCGATCCGCAGATTGCGGGCGTGGGGCTGACCCGGGCGGAAGCCGAGCGGCAGGGCATGAAGGTGAAGACGGGGCGCTTCCCGTTCCGGGCCAACGGATACGCGCTGGCGGCCGGGAAGACAGACGGCTTCGCGGAAGTGGTCGTCGACGCGGATTCCCACTTGCTGCTGGGCATGCACGCGGCAGGCGCGGATGCCGGCAGCTTAATCGGCCAAGGCGCGCTCGCACTCGAATTGGCGGCGAGAGCGGAAGATGTGGCCATGACGGTCCATCCGCACCCGACGCTCAGCGAAGGCTGGCTGGAGGCGGCAGCCGCCGCCTTGGGGCATGCCATACACATTGTGAATGAGAGGAGGCTGGAAGATGAGTAATCGGACGGACCCGGATAGAGCGCTGGACGACGAGCGTCTGGCGCATTTCCTGAACCGGATTGACCGGGGCGACAAGATTGAAGCGGACGATTGGATGCCAGACGATTACCGCAACCAGTTAATCAAGCTGATATCGATGCACGGCGTGAGTGAAATTATGGGAGCGCTGCCCGAGAAGGAATGGGTTCCGAAGGCGCCGACGCTGCGCCGCAAGCTGGCGATCATGGCCAAGGTGCAGGATGAGATGGGGCATGGACAGCTGCTGCTGCGCGTCGCAGAGGATCTGATGGCGCCGCTTGGCCAGACCCGTGAGGATCTGCTGCGCAATCTGTTCTCCGGGAAGTTGAAGTTCCACAACGTCTTCCATATGGAGGCGCCTACCTGGGCGGATGCCGGCGTCATCGCCTGGCTCGTCGACGGCGCGGCGATCATTACCCAGACGATGTCGCTGGAGACATCCTACGCGCCGTATGCCCGCGCGCTCCAGCGCATCTGCGCGGAAGAGAAATTCCATGCTCAGCATGGGGAGAGCATCGTGCTGGAGCTGGCCGAAGGGACGCCGGAGCAGCGCCGGATGCTGCAGGAGGCAGTGAACCGTTGGTGGCCTTCCTTGCTGATGTTCTTCGGCCCGCCGGATGATGGGACCGTGTCCAGCAATCAGCAGCTGAACATGCGCTACAAGATTCGCTCGCAGACGAACGAGGAGCTGCGGCAGGCCTTTTTCAATAAATATGTGAACCGGATTTTTCATCTGGGCTTGACGCTTCCAGATGACACGATCCGCTATGACGAAGCGGAAGGCGTCTGGCATTACCGGCAGCCCGACTGGGACCGCTTCGTGCAGATTGTGCGCGGGAACGGGCCTTGCTCGGCACAGCGGCTGCGGCTGCGGAAGACATCCTACGAAGAGGCGAAATGGGTGCGCGACGCGATGCTGGCGCCCCGCACATCCTATGCGGCAGGAGGAGCGATATGAGCAGCGAACGTGAGGAGCAGTTTGCCATCTATGAGGTGTTCAGCCAGAAGAGCCCGTCTGCCGGCTTCGCGCACCAGTTCAGCTTGCTGGCGCCCAACCCGGAAGCCGCGCTCATGATGGCGCGGGAGAACTTCATGCGCCGCGAGCCCTGCATCAATATCTGGGTCGTGAACCGCGACGATATCCATGGATTGTCGCCGGAGGAACGGGCGAGCCTCGAACGGCTGGACAACAAAAGCTATCGCGAGACGAAGGGCTACGGCGATGTGCAATCGAGGTGGCGCATCCACAAGGAAGCGTACGAGAGTAAAGCGGATATCGTCCGGAAGGAGGGCTGACATGACAGAGCTTATTTGGACAGAGACGGCGGAAGAGGCCAAGCGCAGCCCGGAATATGCGCGGGCCTTGCAGGAATTGCTGCTCCAGATTGCAGACGATGACTATATTTTGGCTTACCGGGGATCGGAATGGCTAGGGCTGGCCCCTCACATCGAGGAAGATGTCGCCTTCTCGTCGATGGCGCAGGACATGATGGGGCATGCGGCGATGCTGTACGGGATGCTGGAGGAGCTGGGGGCCGGCAAGGCGGATGATCTGGCGCATTTGCGCAGCCCGGAGGCGTTCCGCAATGCCATTCTGGCGGAGCGTCCGAACGGGCCGGGCGAGTATGCGGATGAGCCGCATTATGATTGGTCCTATGCGATTGCCCGCTGCTGCCTGTATGGCCTGTTCAAGGACATCCGGCTGGAAGCGTTGCGCCGGTCTTCGTATGTGCCGCTGGCGCAGACGGCAAGCAAAATGCAGCGCGAGCATCACTATCACATCCGGTATTGGCGCTCATGGTTCATGCGGCTGGCAGACAGCACGGACGAAGCGCGCTTGCGCTTGAACGCGGCTGTGGCTCAGGTGTGGAGCGATGTCGGCAGCCTGTTCCCGCTTGGCAGCGAGGAGGAAGCAATCGTCCGCTTCGGGCTGAGCATAGGCGGCGACGAATTGGCGCGGCGGTGGAAGACGGCGGCGCAGAGCTTGTTCGAAGCGAGCGGGCTCGTATGGCCGGGAGACTGGGCCATTCCTGTCCGGAATGGACGCGACGGACAGCATACCGACGATCTGGCGCAAGCCGTCGCCACCTTGTCGGAGGTGTACCGGATTGATCCGGCGGCTGGCTGGTAAAGGGGGAGGTTCATCATGACGCAGCAGACCCGGCAAATGCTGACGGGGCTGGAGGAGCGAATCTGGACATTGCTGCGGGAGGTCAAAGATCCGGAAATACCCGTCATCAGCATGATCGAGATGGGCATGATCCACAGGGTGGTTATCGACGAGGGCGCCGTGGACGTTGAGGTGCTGCCGACCTTCATTGGCTGTCCCGCTCTGGACATGATGAAGAGCGAAATTCAGGAGAAGCTGCTCTCCATCGAGGGAGTGCGCGAGGTGAGCGTCCGCTTCCTGCGGGAGCCGGCCTGGACCTCGGATCGGATTAGCGGCGATGGCAGGGAGAAGCTGCGTTCGTTCGGCATCGTTGCACCGCCGCGCGGCTGCCCGCCCGGCGAGGATTGGGAGGTGCGGTGCCCCTACTGCGATTCGCCGCATACCCGTATGGACAATATGTTCGGTCCGGCAGCTTGCCGCAGCATTTTATATTGCAAGCACTGTAAAAATCCGTTCGAAGCCTTGAAAGTGTTGTGAGGAAATAGGAGCAATCATAGACTAGTGACAAGCAAGATAAGGCAAGGAAAATATTGCGCACGATTGCGCAGCCTCTGAAGCGGAGCAAGCTGCAGAGGAAGAGGGAGGGTATCTAATTACGATGGAAAAAAGCATGCAGACCGTAGAAGTGAAGTCGATGTTCATTAACGGAGAATGGACGCAGTCGCAGGGCGGCGGCACGCTCCGCGTCGTCAATCCGGCAACCGGAGAGGAAGTCGGGACGGTAAGCTATGGCGACGGCAAGGATGCGAGAGCCGCCATCGAGGCGGCCCATCAAGCCTTCCCGGGCTGGTCCCGCCTGACTGCCCGCGAGCGTTCGAAATATTTATATCAATTGTACGAACTGGTGCGCAGCCACCGCGATGAGCTGGCAGGCATCATCTCGGCCGAGATGGGCAAGCCGCTCCGGGAGGCCAAGGGCGAAGTGCTGGGGGCAGCCGACAACTTCATGTGGTATGCAGAGGAAGCGAAGCGGGTGTACGGCGAGACGGTGCCGTCTTCCGTGCCGAACAAGCGGATTATGGTCAGCCGCCAGCCGGTTGGCGTCGTCGGAGCGATTACGCCGTGGAACTTCCCGGTTAATATGGTCGCACGGAAGATTGCGCCCGCACTGGCCGCGGGGTGCACCGTCGTCTTGAAGCCGGCGGAGAGCACGCCGCTGAGCGCGATTCGGCTGTTCGAGCTGATTGCGCAAGCCGGGTTCCCGGCCGGAGTCGCCAATCTGGTCATCGGGCAGCCGGAGGCGGTCGGCCAGGAATTGCTCGATAATCCGAAGGTGCGCAAAATCGCCTTCACCGGCTCGACGCGCGTCGGCAAGCTGTTGATGGAAGGGGCGGCCAAGCATGTCAAGCGGGTCAGTCTGGAATTAGGCGGGCATGCGCCATTTATCGTGTTCGAGGATGCGGATCTGGACGCGGCAGTCGCGGGGCTGTTCGAGAGCAAATTTCGCAATTCGGGGCAGATGTGCATCTGCACGAATCGCCTGTACGTGCATGAATCTGTGGCGGAGGCCTTCAGTGCCAAGCTGGTCGAACGGCTGAGCAAGGCGAAGGTCGGCGACGGCCGCAGCAAGGAAACGGAAATCGGCCCGCTCGTAAATCAACGGGCGCTCGATAAAGTATTGCGCCATATCCAGGATGCCCAGGATAAAGGCGGGCAGGTCGTGTTCGGCGGCAAGCGCTTGGCGGAGGGCGAGTACGGCAAAGGCTTCTATTGCGAGCCGACCCTGATTACCGACGTGACCAAGGAGATGGAGATCGCCTTCGAGGAGACGTTCGGTCCGGTCGTGCCGATGATGACGTTCACGGACGAAGCAGCGGTCATCGAGATGGCGAACGATACGCCATACGGCTTGGCCGCTTATGTGTATACGCGTGACAACAGCCGCTGTTTCCGCCTGGCGGAGGCGCTGGACTATGGCATCGTGGGCATTAACGACGGTTCGCCGGCGCAGACGCAGGCGCCGTTCGGCGGCTGGAAGGAGAGCGGGCTCGGCCTGGAGGGCGGACGGTACGGGATGGACGCCTTTTTGGAGACGAAGTTCGTCTCGTTCGGGATGTAAGGAGATTGATGGATTTGATGAATTGATTTCGATAGATAAGGGAGGACAAATTCATGGTCAAATTAATTGCTATTTATCGCAAGCCCGAGGATGTCGAAGCGTTTAACGAGCATTATTTCCAGACTCATGCCCCGCTGGCGGCGAAGATGCCCGGCCTCGTGAAGATGGAGGTGGGAACGATTTATGGAACGCCTATGGGCGAGAGCGATCTGCACCTGATTTGCGAGATGTATTTCGAATCGAAGGAGGCCTTGAAGGCAGCCTTGTCGTCCCCGGAGGGCAAGGCGTCGGGCAAGGATCTGATGGGATTTGCCGGCAAAGTGGTGTCGATGCATATGGCGGAGGTGCACGAGTGAGCCAGCCGACGCATCGCAACCGGTTCAACGATCTGCTCGGAATCGAGGTCGTTCAGCTTCAGCGCGACGGCTGCGTCATGCAATTGCATATCCGCCCCGATCTCCATAATAGTCTCGAAGGCGTCGTGCATGGCGGCGTGACGAATACGCTGGCCGACGTCGCCATGGGCCATGCGGCTGTGCCCCCGGTTGATGGAGTGCAGCAGTGCGTGACCGTGGAGAGCAAAATCAATTATTTGTCCCCGGCCATCGGCGAACTGCTCGTGGTGGAGGCCCGAGTGCTGAAGCGAGGGCGCAATCTGATCGTGACGGACGCGCGCATCACCTGCGACGGGAAGCTTGTCGCCGTCTCTTCGGGAACCTACGCGCGCGTCAACTCGGGACGGTGGGAACGGCGGGCGGAGATGCCGGCCGCGAAGGATATGCCGGCCGCGGACATGAAGGGGAAGCGGCCATAAGGCGAAGGGACAGAAAAGTACCCGTCCCCAAGGAGCGGCGGGAAGAGAGGGGCTGATCGAATCGATGGAGCAGCAGGAGCTGAGGCAGAGGCAGGTGCCAGTGCAGGATCATGGGCAGGTCCCGGTGCAGGAGCTGGAGACGGAGCAGTCAGTGATGCTGGATCATCACGGCGATCACGGGGAGGTCGCCATCATTACGCTGAATCGGCCTGGCGAATTGAACGCCTTCAATTATGAGGCGCTGGTGCGGCTTGGCGGGATCGTCGAGGAGATCCGGCAGGACCGCCAGCGGATTCGGGCCGTCATCGTGACGGGAACGGGCCGCGCCTTCAGCGCGGGGGCCGATCTGAAGGAGCGGCGCACGCTGAATGAGCAGCAGGTGCGCCGCAATGTGCGAGCGATCCGTGATGTGTTCACCGCCATCGAGGAGCTTCCGCAGCCGACGATTGCGGCGGTGAACGGATATGCGTTCGGCGGCGGCTTCGAATTGACGCTCGCCTGCGATTTCCGCTTTGCGGTCCGGGATGCCCGCCTGGGCCTCCCTGAGGTGAGCCTGGGCATCATACCCGGGGCGGGCGGAACGCAGCGGCTGCCGCGGCTCATCGGGCCGGCGAAGGCGAAGGAGCTCATCCTGACCGCACGGAAGATTAGCGCCGAAGAGGCGCTGCAATACGGGCTGCTGAGCGGAATAGCCGATGACGCGGAGCAGCTCCGCCGGATGGCGCTCGAATTGGCCAATGAGATCGCCGCCAATGCGCCGCTCGCGGTCTTTCAGGCCAAATATGCGATGAACCGGGGCAGCAGCGTTGATCTGCACTCCGGCTTGGAGGTTGAGGCGCAAGCTTACGAGATGATTATCCCGACGAAGGACCGGGCAGAGGCGTTGGCAGCCTTTGCGGACAAACGAAAGCCTGTCTTCCGTGGGGAGTAGGAGGGTAGCGCGTGATATTCAATGTCGAAATGGAAACGATGCCGCGCGAGCGGATGCGGTCACTCCAATTGGAGAGACTCCGTTACACCGTCAAGCGGGCATATGACCGGGTGCCTTTTCACCGTGCCGCGCTGGATCGGGCCGGCCTGGCGCCGGAGGACATTCGCAGTCTGGAGGACCTCCGCCGTCTGCCGTTCATGCAGAAATCCGATCTGCGCGATCATTATCCGTTCGGATTGTTCGCGGCCGAGATGAGCGACATTGTACGCATTCACGGCTCATCCGGCACGAGGGGCAAGCCGATTGTTGTCGGTTACACGAAGCGGGATATTGAAGCCTGGGCGGACATTGTCGCGCGCGCCATCTGCTGCGCGGGCGGCCGGCCCGGGGATATTTTTCACAATGCATATGGTTATGGCTTGTTCACGGGCGGACTGGGCCTGCATTACGGCATCGAGCGTCTGGGCGCGGTCGCCGTGCCCGTATCGGGAGGGAATACGCCCCGGCAGATTACGCTCATTCAGGATTTCAAGCCGCGCGGCCTGTCGGGCACGCCGTCCTATATTTTGAATCTGGTGGAGGAAATGCGCAAGCAGGGCATCGACACCCGGGAGACGAGCGTCGAGTACGGCATTTTCGGCGCGGAGCCGTGGTCGGAGGAGATGCGCCGCCATCTGGAGGATGCGCTTGGCATCAAGGCGATCGACATTTATGGCTTGAGCGAGGTGCTCGGGCCCGGCGTCGCGATTGAATGCCAGGAAGCGCAGGAGGGGCTCCATATTGCCGAGGATCATTTCTTGGCGGAGGTGGTCGATCGCGAGACGGGCGAACCGCTGCCGTACGGGCAGGAAGGCGAGCTGGTGTTCACCTCGCTGACCAAGGAAGCGTTCCCGGTCATCCGGTACCGGACGGGCGATATTGCGTCGCTTCATCCCGGCACATGCCAGTGCGGCCGCACGACGATGCGGATGTCGCGGATTAAGGGAAGAGTGGATGACATGCTGATTATCCGCGGCGTCAACGTCTATCCGACGGAGCTGGAGGCGGTGCTGCTCAATTACTCCCAGCTCGCTCCCCATTATCAAGTCGTCATTGAGCGTGATAATACCCTCGACCGCTTCGAGGTTCATTGCGAGATTACGCCGGAATTCAGGAGCCAGGTAGGCGGAGTTCAGGGGAGCCGGGAAGTGGCCGAACTGGTGAAGGAGATCGGCAAGGAGATCAAATACTCGCTCGGCGTCTCGGTCCTGCTGCATGTGAACGAGCCGAATTCGATCGCGCGCAGCGAAGGCAAAGCCGTCCGCATCGTCGACAACCGCAAGCGGGCGGCAGCAGTTCAAGAAAACGAAGGAGTGGAGGCGGGATGACGACGAAGCTTGGCAACGTTGTGACCGTGTCGTCGGCCGGAGCGGTGGGCGTGCTTGCCCTGAACCGGCCTGACGTGCTGAATGCCTTGAATCGCGAGCTGATGCAGGAGCTCGTGGCGGAGCTGGAGCGGATGGACCGGGACGATGCCGTGAAGGCGATCGTCATTACGGGAAATGATCAGGCCTTCGCGGCCGGAGCGGATATTAAGGAAATGGCGGATGAATCCGCCGTATCGCTGCTGCTGAAGCGGCAGTTCGATGTCTGGGATCGCATCGGCGGCATTGAGAAGCCGATCATCGCCGCCGTGAGCGGGCATGTGCTCGGCGGAGGCTGCGAGCTGATGATGAACTGCGATCTCGTCGTCGCCTCGGATACGGCGCGCTTCGGGCAGCCGGAGATTCGGCTTGGCGTCATGCCCGGCGCCGGCGGTACGCAGCGGCTGACGAGGGCGGTGGGACTGCGCAAGGCGATGGAGCTGCTGCTGACCGGGGACACGATGCCGGCGGAAGAGGCTCTGCGCTGCGGGTTGATTAACAAGGTGGCGCCCGTCGAGCTCTATCTCCAGGAGGCGCTGAAGCTGGCGCACCGCATTGCTGCCCAGCCGCCGCTGGCTGTTCGCCTTATCAAGCAGGCGGTTCGCAAGGCGGAGGATCTTCCGTTGGCCGAAGGGCTTGATTATGAGCGCCAATGCTTCTACCTGTTGTTCGCGAGCGAGGATCAGAAGGAAGGCATGGGCGCTTTTCAAGAGAAGCGCAATCCCCAATTCAAGGGCAGATAGGAGGAGACATGGCCGTGTACGAGACGATTCTGTATGAAGTATCAGCGGGCGTGGCCCGAATTACGATGAACCGGCCGGATAAGTACAATGCCTTCACCGGGCGGATGATTGCCGAGATGATCGCTGCGTTCCGCCAAGCGGGCAAAGACGCGGCAGTGCGCTGCATCATCCTGACCGGGGCAGGCAAAGCGTTCAACGCGGGACAGGATCTGGGCGATGTGCCGGGAGCCGATGGGCACACTGCAGACGGTAAAGCTGCAGACGGGCAAGCCGCGGCCGGAAATCACGGCGATATGCTGCGCTCGCGCTACAATCCGCTGATTACGCAGATCCGCAACACGGAGCTGCCGGTTATTGCGTCCGTGAACGGGGTGGCGGCAGGAGCGGGGATGAGCCTCGCTCTCGCTTGCGACCTGCGGGTGATGTCCGAGCGGGCTTATTTCGTCAGCGCGTTCGTCAATATCGGGCTCGTCCCCGATTCGGGGGGCTGCTACTTCCTGCCCCGTCTCGTCGGCCTGGCCAAGGCGATGGAGATCGCCACGATCCGGGATCGCGTCACGGCGGAAGAGGCGCATCGAATAGGTCTCGTCAATCGCATTTGCTCCGCCGAACGGCTGGACGAGGAAGCGGACGCGCTTGCGGCTAGGCTAGCTCAGCTTCCGACGCGGGCCGTCGGGCTGATGAAGCGGACGATGAACCGCGGGCTGGAGATGGATCTGGCGCAGACGCTGGAGCAAGAGGCGTATGCCCAGGAGATCGCCGGGCGGACGGAGGATCACCGGGAAGGCATGCAAGCCTTTCTGGAAAAGCGGACGCCCGTGTTCAAGGGGGTGTAGCCGATGGGAAGCCATGTTCCCGGGGGCAGCCCCGGGGCGGTCGGCATTGTCGGCGCAGGCACGATGGGAGCGGGAATCGCTCTCGTCTGCGCCCGGCGGGGCCGCCGCGTTTATTTGCAGGACATCAAGCCGGAGGTGCTGGACGCCGCGCAAGCCTATATCGATTCCATCCTGACGAAAGACGTCGCGAAGGGGAGAATTTCAGAGGAGGAGAAGCGGAAGACGCATGATCTCGTCGAGCCGGTGCAGGATATGGCAGCGTTAAGCTCATGCCCGATCGTCATCGAAGCGGTTCCCGAAAAGCTGGAGCTGAAGCGCTCCGTGTTCGCCCGCTTAACGAAGCTGTGCGGCAGCGATGCGCTGCTGCTGAGCAATACGTCTTCCCTCTCCATTACGGAGCTTGCGGCGGGCTTGCCCCATCCGGACCGCATCATAGGCTTTCACTTCTTCAACCCTGCGCCGGTTATGCCGCTCGTCGAAGTGATTCGCGGGCACAAGTCGGGTGAAGCTTGCGTCGCTGCCGCGCGCCGGTTCGCGGAAGAGCTGGGCAAGGTGCCCGTGCTAGCGGAGGATTCGCCGGGCTTCATCGTGAATCGCGTCGCGCGACCCTACTATAATGAAGCGCTGCGCATCATGGGTGATCGGATGGCCCGCCCGGAGCAGATCGACCGCATTATGAAGCTGGCCGGCGGCTTCAAAATGGGGCCGTTCGAGCTGCAGGACCTGATCGGCCTCGATGTGAATCTGGCGACGACGGAATCGGTCTACACCCGCTTCTATCACGAGAGCCGCTTCAAGCCGAGCCGCCTCCAGCAGCGCATGGTGCAGGCGGGAAGCTTGGGCAGAAAGACAGGGGAGGGATTTTATCCATATGACCAATAATGTGGTCCTGTTGGCTGGAGCCAGTCCCTTGCGAGACGGCTTGCATGTGCTGCTGGAACGAAGCGGTTACCGGGTCGTATCCTTGGCTGAGGCCGAGGAGAGCGGGGCTTCCCTGCCGATTCGGTACGGCGTGGAAGTAACCAATGATGATGTGGCGGAGAAGCAGGCCAGCATCGTGAGGATGGATCGGCTGCTCAGCCCGGAGGTGCCGATCGCGGCCACCTCGCTCGCTCTGTCGGCAACCGAGATTGCGTCATGGGCATCGCGGCCGGAGCGGATATGCGGCTTCGGCACGTTCGCATCTCTGGAAGAGCGCGAACTGGTCGAAGTGGCTCCTGCCCTGCAGACATCGAAGGAGGCGATCCGTGGGCTGGAGGAGTTGTTCCTCACCTTGGGGAAGCAGGTGGAGATCGTGCAGGATGAGGCGGGGCTTGTCTTCCCGCGTATTCTCGCCCTGATCGTCAATGAAGCCGCCTTCGCTCTGATGGAAGGGACGGCTTCTGCCGCGGATATCGATACGGCCATGAAGCTGGGAACCGGTTATCCGCACGGCCCGCTCGAATGGGCCGATCGCATCGGGCTGGATGACGTGCTGGCGGTTCTGCGCGGGCTGCACCGCGATCTGGGAGAAGAGCGGTATCGTCCGGCGCCGCTGCTGCGCAAGCTGGTGCTGGCTGGCCGGCTCGGCCGGCGCAGCGGGCAAGGCTTTTATTCCTATGATACTGGGGGGGAACGAGATGGGAATACCCGTAATCATTGATGCGGTGCGGACGCCGATCGGCCGCTATGGCGGGGCGCTCAAGGATGTGCGCGCCGATGATCTGGGGGCGCTCGTCATTCGCAGCCTGCTGGAGCGGAATCCGGTCGGCCCGGAGCGGATGGACGGGGTCATTCTCGGCTGCGCGAATCAGGCGGGGGAGGATTGCCGCAATGTGGCGCGGATGTCGCTGCTGCTGGCCGGGATGCCGGTAGAGGTGCCGGGCGTGACGGTGAACCGCCTGTGCGGATCCGGGATGGAAGCGGTCCATCAGAGCGCCTATGCGATTATGGCGGGAGCGGGGCACGCGTATATTGCCGGAGGAACGGAGAGCATGACGCGGGCTCCGTATGTGATGTTGAAGCCGGAAGCCGCTTACCAGCGGGGGCATCAACAGATGTATGACACCACTCTGGGCTGGAGGATGACGAATGACAAGCTGGCCGCCCTCTATCCGCCGATCAGCCTGGGGGAGACGGCGGAGAATGTCGCGGAGCAGTACGGCATCAGCCGGGAGGCGCAGGATGAGTTCGCGATCTCCAGCCAGCGGAAGTATGCCGAAGCCCAGGCTGCCGGGAGATTTGCCGCCGAGCTCGTGCCGGTGGAGGTGACCGGGCGCAAGGGCGAGATCACGCGGTTCGAGCAGGATGAGCATCCGCGCCCCGAGACGACGCTGGAGCAGCTGCGGAAGCTGAAGCCGGCCTTCAAGCAAGGGGGAACCGTAACGGCGGGGAACTCGTCGGGCCTGAATGACGGGGCGGCGGCGCTGCTCATGATGGAGCAGGAAACGGCTCATTCGCTCGGACTGCGGCCGCGCGCCCGGGTGATTGCTTCGGCGTCTGCCGGCGTCGATCCGTCCGTGATGGGAATCGGCCCCGTGCCGGCCGCGCGCAAGGCGCTTCAGCAGGCGGGGCTGTCGATCCAGGATATCGATCTGTTCGAGCTGAATGAAGCGTTTGCCGCACAGGCGGTTGCCAGCATGCGTGAGATGAATATCGCTCCGGAACGGGTGAATGTGAACGGCGGCGCGATTGCCATCGGCCATCCGCTCGGGTGCAGCGGGGCCCGGATTTTAACGACGCTGCTCTATGAGATGGAGCGCCGGGAAGCCCGTTATGGCTTAGCCGCAATGTGTATCGGCGTAGGGCAAGGCATCGCTACGATTATCGAGCGATTATGACCGGACCAGGGCAACGCGAATGGACACGGTTGATTGTTAGCCAGGCGAGGAGGAATCGACATGAAGCCAGGATTGATTCCGGGCGCCGAAATTTCTTTTGTCGTTACCGTCACCCCGGACATGCACCCTGCCTTTGACGGGATCGTCATTCACGAAGTGATGTCCACCGTCTCCATGATCTACTTTATGGAGAAGGCAGGCCGCGAGATGATTGTTCCTTTTTTGGAAGAAGAAGAGGAAGGATCGGGGTTCGCCCTCGATATTAAGCATGTAGGGCCGGCCGTCGCCGGGCAGGAGGTGACGTTCCGCGCCGTCTGCACCGAGGCGGGCCCGAAGCGCATCATCTGCGATGTGACGGCCGAGACGAAGTTCAATCTGGTCGGGACGGGGTCGTTCACGCAGGCGATCTTCGACAAAAGAACGATGGCGGACCGGTTCGCGGCCCTGCGCCGCAAGGTGGAAGAAGAGCAGAAGGTGACCTGACGGCATAGCGGCGGTTCCTCCACTCCGGCGATGTCCCCCATTTTGCTTGAGCTATGGAGGGGCAAATGATACAATTTGACAAAGATGCAACATTTGGCAATCATACGAACGACTAGGAGTGGTGAACATGAGGCCGCAATCGATGCTGTTTACCATATACGGCGAGTATGTACGTCATTATGGCAGTGAAATCTGGGTCGGGAGCCTGACCGGCCTGATGGGAGAATTCGGCTTGACCGAACAGGCCGTACGGGCCGCCATCTCGCGTATGCTGCGCCAAGGCTGGCTGGAGTCGCGCAAAGTGGGGAACCGCAGCTATTATTCCATGTCCCCGCGCGGCAAGCGGCGCTTGAACGAGGCGGCGGCCCGCATCTATAAGCAGGAGACGGATACGTGGGACGGCAAGTGGTGCATTGCCAGCTACAACATTCCCGAGAAGGAGCGGAGCATACGGGATCAGCTTCGCAAGGAGCTGGCATGGCTCGGCTTCGGCATGCTGACGACAAGCACCTGGATTAGCCCGAATGATCTGACCGACAAGGTAAGGGACATCGTGGAATCACGCGGGATTTCCAGGTATGTGGAAATTTTCAGGGCGGATCATGTCGCTTGGAGCGAGCCTGCACAACTGGTGCAGAAGTGCTGGAACATCGATGAGATCAATGCGGCTTACGCCGAGTTCATTGAGGAGTACCGTCCGAGCTATGAGAGATTAGTGACGATGACGGAGCAGGAGGAGGCCGTACCCGACGGCTATTGCTTCGTGGAAAAGACCAAGCTGGTCCACCAGTACCGGAAGTTCCTGTTCATCGATCCCGACTTCCCTGAAGAGCTGCTGCCGGATGTGTGGCTGGGCAAGGAAGCGGATCAATTGTTCCAGAACTACTACGATATGCTGCATCCGGGCGCCAGCCGTTTTTTTGAGCAAGTCTATGAACCTTCGCCCGATGCGCTTCCGGTTCGCGACAGGGAGCATGCGTGAGGCACGTAAGGCGAGACGGCCGAATTCCAGCCAAGCGGCCCTCCCGGATTTACGTTTTATCCGGCATTTTGCGGCATTTTTGCTTCCATGCTTTAACGTAGGGTCGCATTACCGCCGGATATTTTCTTTATAGCTACCCACAATCATGATAAGGGGCATTCCAGCCGCATCGTGCCGGCTCGAATGCCCCTTAGTTGCTGCGCTACGCCTTCAGCGCTTGCTTGAACTGCTCGGTCAGAAGCGGCACGACCTCGAACAGATCGCCGACGATACCATAGTCGGCAATCTGGAAGATCGGCGCTTCCGGATCCTTGTTAATCGCGATGATGACACGCGATTGGCTCATGCCGGCCACATGCTGGATCGCGCCGCTGATGCCGCAGGCGATGTACAGCTCCGGCGTAACGACCTTGCCGGTCTGGCCGATCTGCAGCGCGTAGTCGCAATAGCCCGCATCGCATGCCCCGCGGGAAGCGCCGACGGCGCCGCCCAGCACCTCGGCCAACTCCTCCAGCGGCTTGAAGCCGTCGGCGCTGCGGACGCCCCGGCCGCCGGAGATAATAATTTTCGCTTCGCTCAAATCCATCTTGCCGGCCGTGTTCTGCACCACCTCGCGAATGACGGCGGCCAACGGCGGCTCGGGGTACGCGATGGCCGATACCGGGGCAGTCCGGCCCGCTTCGGCTGCCGGCGGCTGGATATTGTTCGGACGGATCGTGACAGTCCATGGGCTCGCCAGGAACTTTTTCTTCTCCATCGCTTTGCCTGCATATAGAGGGCGAGTGAATAACAGTTCGCCGCTGCCGTCCGCCTCAATGGCGATGACATCGGAGATCTGTCCCGCGCCTAATGCGGCGGCCAATTGCGGAGCCAAATCTTTGCCCTGCGCGGTATGGCCGAAGAACACGCCATCCGGCTTCGCTTCCTGCACGACAGCCTGCAGCGCCGCAAAATAAGCTTCCGGATGATAATGAATAAGAGCGGAATGCTCTACGGTATAAATATGATCCACGCCATATGGGACCAGATCGGCTGCAAAGCGCGCTGCCTCCGCCCCTATCACGGCTGCGGCCACGGTGCCGCCATCGCCTGCGGCCATCCGGGCCGCACTGATCGCTTCATAGGATACCTGGCGGAGAACGCCGCCTTTCGTCTCGGCTACGACAAGAATCGTTTTGGACATATTAAATCCGCCTCCTCGGGAATATGGGGCTGCTCAAAAACCCCGTTTTGAACAGGTACTGTCATTGGCAATCTGGCAGAAGACACCGGCTAGACGACCTTGGCTTCCGTGCGCAATAGCCGGAATAGCTCCTGCGCCTGCGCCGACGGCTCGCCGGAGATCAGCTTGCCCGCTTGCCGCTGCGGAGGCAGGAACAGCTCCGTCTGTGCCGTGCGCGCCTCGGCGGTGACGCCGAAATCATCCAGCGTCAGCTCGCGGAGCGGCTTCTTCTTCGCCTTCATAATGCCCTGCAGCGAAGGATAGCGCGGCTCGTTCAGCCCTTGCTGGGCCGTGAACAGCGCCGGAAGCGGCAGCTCCACGACCTCGGTGTCTCCTTCGGCATCCCGGGAGCCGACGGCGCGACCGTCGGCGATATCCAGCTTCGTGATAGCTGACACATGCGGAATGCCGAGCAGCTTCGCCATTCGCACAGCCACTTGGCCCGCGCCGTTGTCGACCGAGAAGTTGCCTCCGAGCACGAGGTCGGCGGATTCCGTCCCGACGAAGGCGGCCAATGCTTGCGCGACGGCATGTTCATCCGTGCCGATGCGCTCGTCGTTGATCAAGACCGCTTCGTCAGCGCCCATGGCGAGCGCCGTGCGCAGCGCCTCGATTGCCCGTTCCGTCCCCACGGAGACGACGGTAACTTTGCCCCCTTGGTCATCGCGGATGCGAATGGCTTCTTCTACCGCATACTCGTCATAGGGGTTAAGCACGAATTTGACATCGTCGTCCATGACTTTGCCGTCCTTGATGACGATCTTTTCCTCCGTATCGAATGTCTGCTTGACTAATACGATGATATTCATCGTTCATTGCCCCTTTCGCTTGATTTACCATGCAGGAAAGTGGAAAGTGCAATTCTGGATGAAGGATGCAGCGCGCGTGGTGTTTTCCCCATGGCGGATAATTATAAGTATTAAATTAATGGTTCAAAAAGTTCAAAAAGTGCGGGTTTCAGCACCAAAAAGGTTGTAAACCTGACGTGTGGAACAACCTCTAAAACTTAGGCCTCCAGTCCTTTGAGGAAGAAGGCTATCGTGCCATCCAACTGGCCGGTGAGCGAATATTTCTGCCCGGAAATAAGCCATGACGTCACGACTTCGTCCATAGAGCCGAAGATAAGCAGGCGGGTAAGCTTGACGTCGAGATCGGCACGGAACACTTTTTCCTCGATGCCTTGCGTAATAATTTTTTCAATGAGCACAATGTATGGCTTAATGATCTTTCCGATTTCTTTGCGGAGCTCGAGCGAGCTTTGTCTGAGCTCGATCTGGGAGACAAAGGCAAAATCCGGGTTGTTCTCCATCTCGGTAAAATGAATTTCGCACACGTTGCGCAGCGCTTCCTTGGCTCCGGTCGTTTCTTCGAGACTCGCGTGAAACTTGCCGATCAGCTCGCCAAGCTTCTCGCGGAACAAAGAAATAAGGATATCCTCCTTTCGCTTGAAATAAAGATAGATCGTACCGTCAGCGACCCCGGCCGTCTTCGCAATCCTGGAAACTTGCGAACGGTGAAATCCGTGTTCGGCGAATACTTTGACCGCTGCTTCGAGGATTTGGGAATATTTTTCTTTTTTCTGACTTGCCATGGAATCACCTCAGTGCTAAAA
This sequence comes from Paenibacillus thiaminolyticus, assembly GCF_007066085.1. Taxonomy (NCBI): domain Bacteria; kingdom Bacillati; phylum Bacillota; class Bacilli; order Caryophanales; family Paenibacillaceae; genus Paenibacillus; species Paenibacillus thiaminolyticus. The sequence goes on from NZ_CP041405.1 coordinate 4,931,023, forward strand.
TGTGAATCACGAATGAATGAACGCTCATTCATTTTCTGCTGATATCATAAAATAGAACCGGATCCTTGTCAATGATTGGATCGGGAACCGGGTAATCGCCCAGCGGAAGAGCAGTGGTATGAGCGTGCTGTAAGCGCTCGCCGCAATGAGTTCATTCATTTGCAAAAGGGGAAAGGAGATGGTTCCGATGCCGGGAGCGATCGTGCAGCTCGTCCTATTTTTGGCCGTCACGGGACTCGGCGTCTACGCGTTCGCCAGAGCGGTCATTCACCGGTATATGTATGTCAAGCTGGGGCAGCCGGTGGACTGGGACGGGCGCGCGAAGCGCAATTTGCGCGACTTTGCGGTTCAAGTGTTCGGTCAGACGAAGCTGCTCAAGGACAGGAAGAGCGGTCTGATGCACATTGTCATTTTTTATGGGTTCATTATTTTGCAAGTCGGTGCGCTGGATATTATCTATAAAGGATTGTCCGGCCGCCCGCTTCCGATTCCGGGCTATGAGGCATTCGTGCTGCTGCAGGAAGTGACGGTGACACTGGTGCTTATCGCCATGGGGTATGCCGCTTACCGCCGGTACGGCGAGAGGCTGGATCGGTTGAAGCGCGGATGGAAACCCTCCATCGTCGTTTTCTTCATTTTCTCGCTCATGCTGTCGGTCTTGCTGACGATGTCGTTCGAGCGTCTCTTGGAAGGGAATGACTTCTCGCTCTACGCGCCGATTGCATCTCTCATCGCGATGCCGCTGGCCGGCCTGTCCCAGACCGCTGCAGAGGTGCTGTACATGGTATGCTGGTGGGCGCATCTGCTTATATTGCTGGCATTTCTCGTTTATGTGCCGCAGAGCAAGCATTTTCATCTGTTATCGGCTCCGGTCAACCTGCTGCTGCGCCGCACGGATCCCGTCGGCCGCTTACGGAAGCTCGATCTGGAGGATGAAGAAGCGGAATCATTCGGCACAGGCAAAGTGGAGGATTTCACCCAAAAGCAGCTGCTCGATCTATACGCTTGCGTCGAATGCGGGCGCTGCACCAACGTCTGTCCGGCCGCGGGAACGGGCAAATGGCTGTCGCCCATGCACATGATCGTCAAGCTGCGCGATCATTTGACAGAGAAGGGAGCGGCCGTCACCTCGCGCTCGCCCTGGATTCCGTCCTTCGTCTTCTCAACGAACGGCACGCACGGCATGCGGGCAGACGGATTGGATCTCGGCGAGTGGCAGGGGGAGGGCGTGACCGACATAGGTCCGACGATGCGGGCGCAAGCGGCGTCGTGGCAGACGGCGGGAGACCGCCCGCCGGGCGAGCTGGAGCTGATCGGCGACGTCATGTCGGAAGCCGAGATCTGGGCGTGCACGACGTGCCGCAATTGCGAAGACCAGTGCCCTGTCGGCAATGAGCACGTCGACAAGATAGTCGACATGCGCCGTTATCTCGTGCTGACGCAGGGGAGCATGCCGCATGACGGACAGCGGGCGCTGCAAAATATCGAGCGCCAGGGCAATCCGTGGGGAATCAGCCGCAGCGACCGGGTCAAATGGGTGCGTGAGGTCGATCCCGAAGGCATGCTGCATGTCCCGACCGTGAAGGAGAACCCGGAATTCGACATCCTGCTGTTCGTCGGCTCGATGGGCTCGTACGACAACCGCAGCCGCAAGGTGACGCGATCACTCGTGCGGCTGATGAACGAGGCCGGCGTGAACTTCGCCATCCTCGGCAACGAGGAGAAGAACTCGGGCGATACCCCGCGGCGCATGGGCAATGAATTTTTGTTCCAGCAGCTGTGCGAGGAGAATATCGCCACATTCCAGAAATACAACGTGCGCAAGATCGTTACAGCCTGTCCGCATACCTACAACACGTTGAAAAATGAATATCCCGAATTCGGCCTGGAAGCCGAAGTTCTGCATCATAGCGAGCTGCTGGACGAACTGGTTCGCACCGGGAAGCTGGTTCCGCGCCATGAGGTGGAGGAACGCATTACGTATCACGATTCCTGCTATCTGGGGCGTTACAATGGCGTCTACGAACAGCCGCGCAACGTATTGCGTGCCATCCGGGGAGTGACGCTGCTGGAGATGGAGCGCACCCGCGAGAACGGCATGTGCTGCGGGGCCGGCGGCGGCATGATGTGGATGGAGGAGACGGCAGGCAAGCGCGTCAACCTGGCCCGCACGGAGCAGGCGCTCGCCGCGAAGCCGACCGTCATTTCCTCGGCTTGCCCGTACTGCCTGACGATGATGGAAGACGGCACGAAGCTGCTTGAGGCGGAAGAAGCCGTACAGACGCGCGACATCGCCGAAATTTTGGAGTTGGCCGTGTTCGGTTCCGTGAAATCGGACGACAGGCAGCCGGTTTCTGTGTAAAGGGATGACACAACGCATCTTTTTATGATTAAAATAAATTCATGGGAATTAGTGGAAAGTCATTGAAAGCTAGCAAACAACCTCTTCTTATGTAATCACACAAAACGACCTCTAAGATTCAACACCGCCAATAATTATCGCCAACCAAGACCTACCTAATATAACCATTCATCTATGCGTCAACATCATGCATACCCAAGAACCTGCTTCAGCAGGGGCATCCAGAGAAGCCAACCGCATATCAACGTTGTTCTCATCATGTGAAAACAGACCATTTCAATTTGGGAGGGATCTCGCATATGGTTCAACCGATTCAACGCGCCGCCGTCATCGGCTCCGGCGTCATGGGAGCGGCCATCGCCGCCCACTTGGCAGGCGCGGGCATTCACTGTCTCTTGCTTGACCTCGTGCCAGCCCAGCTCACCGAAGCAGAGGCGAAGAAGGGGCTCACGCTCGAGCATCCCGCTGTACGCAACCGTCTGGCCGTTGACGCCATCGCACGCTTGAAGAAGACGAAGCCGGCGCCGCTGTACAGCGAGGCATTCGCAGCACGGATTACGCCGGGCAATCTGGAGGACGATCTGTCGAAGCTGTCCAGCGTCGATTGGATTATCGAGGTTGTAGTCGAACGGCTCGATGTCAAGCGCGAACTGCTCGGACGCATCGAAAAAGTATGGAAGCCAGGCACCATCGTGTCGTCGAACACCTCAGGCATATCCATCAATGACATGGTTGCTTCCTGCGGCGCGGAATTCAAGCGGCATTTTTTAGGCACTCATTTCTTCAATCCGCCACGTTATATGAAGCTGCTTGAGATTATTCCGGGAGAGACGACCGATCCGGAGATCGTGTCCTACATGCACGGGTTCTGCGAGCGCCGGCTGGGCAAAGGTGTCGTAGTGGCCAAAGACACGCCGAACTTCATTGCGAACCGCATCGGCACCTACGGCTTACTCGTGACGCTGCGCAACATGCTGGAAGTCGGATACACCGTGGAGGAAGTCGACGCCGTCACCGGGCCGGCCTTGGGGCGGCCGAAGAGCGCCACCTTCCGCACGCTCGATCTGGTCGGGCTTGATACGTTCGTGCATGTGGCTGCCAATGTGCATGGACAGACGGCGGCGACGGCGGAGAAGGATGTGTTCAGCGCTCCTGATGTGCTGGGCAGCATGGTGGACCGGGGCTGGATTGGCGAGAAGCAGGGCCAGGGCTTCTATAAGAAAGTGAAGACGGATTCCGGAACGCAGATCCAGGCGCTCCGCTTCGACACGATGGAATACGAGCCGGTGCGCAAAGTATCTTCCGCTTCGCTCGAAGCGGCCAAGTCCGTCAAGGGAGCCGGCAACAAAATCAAAGCCCTGCTCGGCACGAAGGATCGTTATTCCGAGCTTGGGTGGAATACGCTCAAGCCGGTGCTGCTCTATGCGGCGCACAAGCTGGGCGAAATCGCCGATTCGATCGCCGACATCGACAACGCGATGAAGTGGGGCTTCAACTGGGAGCTCGGCCCGTTCGAGGTATGGGACGCGATTGGCTTGGCAGCGGCTGCCGAACGGATGGAGGCCGAGGGCGACGTGCTGCCGGACTGGGTCCGCGCCTGGATAGACGCGGGGCATACCAGCTTCTATGAGCAGCGGAACGACCAAAGATTTTACGCCCATGGCGGGGCGTGGAGCGAGCTGGAGACGCCGGCGGAGCATATTTCGCTGCAGCGGCTCAAGCAGCAGAACAAGGTCGTGCTGTCCAACACGGGCGCGAGCCTGATCGATATCGGCGACGGGGTCGCATGCCTGGAATTCCATTCGCCGAACAACGCTATCGGGGCGGATATCCTGACGATGATTCAGCAGAGCGTGGAGGAAGTGCGCCGCAATTACCGCGGGCTCGTCATCGCGAACGAAGGGCGCCACTTCTGCGTCGGCGCGAATGTGATGCTGCTTCTGATGGAGGCCCAGGAAGAGGAATGGGATGAGATTGATCTCATCATCCGCCAGTTCCAGAATACGATGCTGACGCTGAAAAGACTGGAAAAACCGGTCGTGGCGGCACCGCATCAGATGACGCTCGGCGGAGGCGTGGAGGCGTGCCTGCCGGCCGACAAAATCATTTTCTCGGCGGAGACGTACTTCGGTCTGGTCGAGACGGGGGTCGGCCTCATTCCGGCGGGCGGAGGCTGCAAGGAGATGGCGCTGCGATCCAGCCGGATGGCGGGCAGCACGGACGCGGACCTGCAGTCGTTCGTGAACAGCTATTTCGAGACGATCGCGATGGCGAAGGTCTCGACAAGCGGCCATGATACGAAGCGGCTCGGGTATATGGGACCGCAAGATTCGGTCATTATCAATCAAGACCGCCGCGTCTACGAGGCGAAGATGGCGGTGCTGGAAATGGATCGCGTCGGATATGAGCCGCAGGAAGAGGAGCGCATCCGCGTCGTCGGCGAACCGGGCAAGGCGGTGATGCAGCTTGGCGCCTATACGATGCAGCTTGGCAACTACATCTCGGATCATGATCGGCTGATTGCCAACAAGCTGGCCCATGTGCTGGCGGGGGGCAACGTGCCGGCGAACAGCCTGGTCAGCGAGCAGTATATGCTCGATCTGGAGCGCGAAGCCTTCCTGAGCCTGTGCGGCGAGCCGAAGACGCAGGCGCGGATGCAGCATATGCTCGCCAAGGGCAAGCCGCTGCGCAATTAATGTCCTTCTACACTATGAAATGAGGGGAGATCGCAATGAAAGAGGCAGTCATTGTATCGATGGCGCGCACGCCGGTCGGCAGAGCCAAGAAGGGGAGCCTCGCGCAGACGCGCGCCGAGGACCTGGGCCGCATCGTATTGGAAGAGGCTGTCCGGCGCGCGCCGGGCTTGAATAAGTCGGACGTCGAGGACGTCATCCTCGGCTGCGCCATGCCGGAAGGCGAGCAAGGATTGAATATGGCGCGCATCATCTCGCTGTATGCCGGTTATCCGGATACGGTGCCGGCTGTGACGATTAACCGGTTCTGCGCCTCGGGCCTGCAGTCGATCGCGTTCGCGGCGGAACGAATAATGGCAGGGGGCGCGGAGACGATCATCGCCGGCGGCGTGGAAAGCATGAGCGCGGTGCCGATGACCGGGTTCAAGCTGGCCCCGCACCCGAAGATGGTGTCTGATATGCCGGAGGTCTACATGGGCATGGGATATACGGCGGAAAATGTGGCGAAGCGGTTCGGCATCAGCCGCGAAGAGCAGGATCGCTTCGCGGCGGACAGCCACCGCAAGGCGGCGGCCGCTATCGCCGCAGGGAAATTCCGCGACGAGATCGTGCCTGTAGCCACCGTGCAGAAAGGGGCTGGCAGCGACGGGCGTCCGTGGGAGAAGGAGATCTCCTTCGACATGGACGAATGCGTCCGCCCGGATACGACGGAGGAGGTGCTCGCCAAGCTGAGGCCGGCATTCGCTCTCGGAGGCAGCGTCACGGCGGGCAACAGCTCGCCGATGAACGACGGGGCGGCGGCCTGCGTGCTGATGAGCGCGGAGCGGGCCCAGGAGCTCGGGCTGAAGCCTCTCGCGGCGTTCCGCAGCTTCGCGCTGGCCGGCGTGGCGCCCGACATTATGGGCGTCGGGCCTGTCGAAGCGATTCCGAAGGCGCTGCGCAAAGCCGGCATTACGCTGGATCAGGTTGATCTGATCGAGCTGAATGAAGCGTTCGCCTCGCAATGCTTGCAGATTATCCGCCAACTGGAGCTGGATGAGAGCAAGGTCAACGTGAACGGCGGCGCGATTGCGCTCGGCCATCCGCTCGGCTGCACGGGCTCGAAGCTGACGGCGACGCTGGTCCATGAGCTGCGCCGCCGGGGCGGCGGTTATGGCGTCGTCTCGATGTGTATCGGCGGCGGGATGGGGGCCGCTGGCGTGTTTGAAGTCTTTGCCTAAATCCCGGAAGAGGTTGTTCAAAAAGGCCGCTTCGAGTTCCTGCAACCTTCTCGGTGCTGAAAACCGGCCTTTTTGAACTCACATTAAAATGAGAAAGGAAGATAACGATGACTGTGTTGGATCAGAAAATCAAAGGCGGGAGCTTTGTCATTGATGATATCGCGCCGGATGCAATCGTTACGCCGGAAGATTTCACCGAAGAGCAGCGCATGATGATGGATACCACTCGCGATTATGTGGAAGGAGAGGTGCTGCCGAACGACGAAGCGATCGAGAAGCTGGACTATGATCTGACGGTGAAGCTGATGCGCAAGGCCGGCGAGCTCGGCTTGCTCGGCGCCGACATCCCGGAAGAATACGGCGGCCTGGGGCTCGACAAGGTCAGCTCCACGCTGATCGGCGAGACGCTGACGAAGGCATCGGCCTTCGCGCTCTCCATCGGCGCGCATGTCGGCATCGGCACGCTGCCGATCGTGTTCTTCGGCACGCCGGAGCAGAAGAGTAAATATTTGCCTGATCTCGCGACAGGGGCCAAAATCGCCGCTTACTGCCTGACCGAACCGTCATCCGGCTCGGATGCGCTGAGCGCCAAGACGACGGCGAAGCTGTCGGAGGACGGCAGCCACTATGTGCTCAATGGCTCCAAAATCTTCATCACGAACGCAGGCTTCGCCGACATCTTCATCGTGTATGCGAAGGTGGATGGCAAGGACTTCACCGCCTTCATCGTGGAAAAAGGCATGGAGGGCTTTACGCTCGGACCGGAAGAGAAGAAGATGGGGATCAAAGGCTCTTCCACCTGCCCGCTCTTTTTCGAGGACGTCAAGGTTCCGGTGGAGAATGTGCTCGGCGAGATCGGCCGCGGCCACATCATCGCGTTCAATATTTTGAACATCGGCCGCTTCAAGCTGGGAGCGGGTTGTCTCGGCGCATCGAAGGAAGCGATCGAGCTGAGCGTGAAATACGCGAGCGAGCGCAAGCAGTTCGGCAAGGCGCTCACGACCTTCCCGCTTATCGGCAATAAGCTGGCGGATATGAACATTGCCACCTATGTGACGGAATCGATGGTATACCGCACGTCCGGCTTGGTGGATTCTGCACTCAAGGATATCGATTATATGCAGCCGGATTCGGGCCAACTGATGGCCAAAGCGATTGCCGAGTACGCGCTGGAATGCTCGATTAACAAAGTGTTCGCGTCCGAGGCGCTTGATTTCGTCGCGGATGAAGGCGTGCAAATTCACGGCGGCTACGGCTTCACGCAAGAATATAAAATCGAACGCATTTACCGCGACTCGCGCATCAACCGCATTTTTGAAGGCACGAACGAGATCAATCGCCTGCTTATTCCGGGCATGCTGCTCAAAAAGGCGGCCAAAGGCGAGCTTCCGCTTATGCAAAAGGCGCAGGCGCTGCAAGCCGAGCTGATGTCGATCGTCGCTATGCCGGATTCGGGCGAAGCGATGGCCCTGGAAGGACATCTGGTCTCGATGTCGAAAAAGGTATTTCTCATGGCCGGTGGTCTGGCAGCGCAAAAATACGGCACGTCGCTTGAGCAGCAGCAGGAAATCTTAAGCAACCTCGCCGATCTGATGATCCTCGTCTATGCGATGGAGAGCGCCCTGCTGCGCACGCGCAAGCTGATCGCGAAGAGCGGCGAGGAGAAGGCGAAGCTCGCCATGCAGATGACGTCCGTCTATGTGCATGAGACGCTTGCCGATATCGAGCGCATCGCCAAGAGTACGCTGGCGGCGATGGAATCCGGCGACATGCTGCGGACGCAGCTGTCGATTCTGAAAAAACTGACGAAAAGTTCACCGATCGACGCCATCAGCATCAAGCGTGAAATCGCGGCACGTGTCATTCAAGCGGAAAAATACGCGGTCTCGTAATACGCGGGCATTCCCCCGCGAGGAAGGGATGGTTAGGTATGCCATTGGAGAAGCCATGGCTCCGTCATTACCCGCAGGAAATTGACCCGACGTATCAGTACCCGCGACATAACGTCGCTCAATTTTTAATCGATGCGGCGCGGGATTATCCCGATCGTCCCGCGCTCGAATTCATGGGTAAGCAGCTGCGGTATGAACGGCTGCTGGAGGAGAGCTGCCGCTTCGCCAATGCGCTTGCGCGCCTTGGCGTCGGCCGCGGGGAGCGGGTGGCGATAATGCTGCCCAACTGCCCGCAGACCGTCATCGCCTATTACGGCACGCTGATGGCCGGCTGCATTGCCGTGCTCACCAATCCGCTCTACAAGGAGCGCGAGGTGGAGCTGCAGCTGGCCGATTCCGGCGCCGCGGCGATCGTGACGCTTGACGCCCTGTATCCGCGGGTGCGCGCCGTAATGGCGCGTACCCAGCTGCGTCATGTCATCGTGACGTCCATCAAGGATTACTTGCCGTTTCCGAAAAATATGCTCTACCCGATCAAAGCGAAACGGAGCGGCCATGCGGTCGAGGTGGAGTACGGCGAACAGGTCCATGCCTTCGCTTCCCTGCTGAAAAGCGTTCCGCCCTGGTTCAACTGTGTCGAGGTCGACCCGGAGCAAGACCTGGCACTGCTGCAGTATACTGGAGGAACCACGAGCACACCCAAGGGCGTGATGCTGACTCACGGCAACTTGGTTGCCAATACGATACAATCGGGCGCCTGGTTCTATAAGGTGAAGCGGGGGGAAGAGATTTTTTTGGGAGCGCTTCCTTTTTTCCATGTGTTCGGCATGACCGTATTGATGAATCTATGCACGCTCTGCCGGGGAATGAACGTGCTCGTGCCGAAGTTCGAGCCTGCCGAGGTGCTGCGCATCATCCATCGGCTGCGACCGACGGTGTTCCCGGGAGCGCCGACGATGTACATTGGGCTCATCAATCATCCCGATCTGTACAAATATGATCTGTCTTCCATCCGTACGTGCATCAGCGGCGCCTCTTCGCTGCCGCTTGACGTGCAGGAGAGATTCGAGGAGCTGACGGGCTGCGTGCTCATCGAAGGCTACGGCTTGACCGAAGCTTCGCCGATTACGCATGCGAATCTGTTGTGGGGCAAGCGCAAGCACGGCTCCATCGGCATTCCGTTCCCAGATACGGAGGCGAGGATCGTGGACGCGGAATCGGGAGAAGAGGTGGCCGAGGGCGAGGTCGGAGAGCTTGTTGTCCGCGGCCCGCAAGTGATGAAGGGATATTGGAACAGGCCGGAAGAGACGATGAAGGCGCTTCGGGACGGCTGGCTGTTCACCGGCGACTTGGGGCGGCAGGACGAGGACGGTTTTTTCTCGATTGTCGATCGGAAAAAAGATCTGATCATTGCTGGCGGCTTCAACATTTATCCGCGCGAGGTGGAAGAGGTCCTATTCGAGCATCCGAACGTGCAGGAAGCGGTCGTGGTCGGCATGCCCGACGCGTACCGCGGGGAGACGGTCAAGGCTTATATCGTGCCGCGCGCCGGAAGCACGCCGACGGCTGAAGAGCTCAATGTCTGGTGCCGCGAGCGCCTCGCTTCCTTCAAGGTGCCGCGCCAATACGAATTCCGCAGTGAGCTGCCGAAGACGATTGCCGGCAAGGTGCTGCGCCGCAAGCTGCTTGAGGAAGAAGAGCTGCTGCTGAAACGGTAAATGCCGGCCGGCCGCCGCAGCGGCAATGAACGAAGGAACGGCGGAGGTGAGAAAAAATGAAGCGACAATCGGCAACCCCCGCGTCCATTGGCGGCGTGCCGCTTGAACAGCTGTTCGAGCAAGTACGGGGCACCTTCTGGGAATATCTCGGGTGCGAGGTGGTCACGGCCGAGCCCGGCAAGGTCGTCCTGAAGCTGGATGCCGGGCGGCATCATATGAATGCCATCAACATCGTGCATGGCGGCGTGGTATCCTCCCTGCTAGACAACGCCATGGGCTTGGCCACGATGCTGGCTCGTCCCGGGGAGAATACGGTGACTTCGAACTTGAACGTTCACTTCGTTGCCCCCCTGCATGCGGGCGAGCTTCGTGTCACGGCGGACATTGTGCATGAGACGCGCCGGTCGATTACATGCACCGGGCAAGTATTCGGCGCTGACGGCAAGCTTGGTTCTCTCGCGACGGCGACGTTCCGCGTCATTTGACGCCAACGGCGGCCGGCAACGATGATGTGGAGAACGCCCCTGCACAGGTTATGTGTCAGGGGCGTTGTTGTGATCCGGCTAAGCTGCGATTGCGTGCGTATGCGGTGCTGTGCGGTTCAAACGGGCGGCGGATCGCAGCACAGATCTGGCAGATTTCGCAGTTCTCGAGTTTTCGCAATTCTATCAGAATGTATTTCTTTGCGAAGCCCTTTTATGTATGATGGGGTCAACCGGAATATTCTGGTTGGCCTTTTTCGCGTTAAGACCAATACATAGTGTACCGGAGGTGTCCATGACGGAATCGATCAGCTTTGCCGCAACTGGCGACAGTCTTATCTCCCGGCGGCTGCCCGCGAATGACCTAGCTTATCGGGAAGTGGCGTCGATTATCCAGCAAGCGGATGTGCGGTTCACGAATCTGGAGACGACCGTCCGCCGAATGGAAGGGTTTCCGTCCGCGGTGAGCGGAGGCTCCTGGGCGATGGCTTCTCCTGAGATGCTGGGCGATCTGCTGAAGTATGGCTTTAATCTGGTAGCCTGGGCGAACAATCATACGCTTGATTACTCGTACGGGGGATTGGAAGCAACCGAGAAATATTTAGATCAACACGAACTGGTTCATGCAGGAGCCGGAAAAGATTTGGCGAGCGCAAGCGAGCCGCGTTATTTGGAGACGGCCTCCGGCCGGGTTGCGCTCATTGCAGCAACGGCGAGCTTCGATCCGACATGGATGGCGGGGGAGCAGCGTCCGGATATGAGCGGAAGGCCGGGTGTCAATGGGCTGAGACATCATGTCATGTATACGCTTCATCGTTCGAGGCTGGAGCAATTGAAATGCATCGCAGAAGCCTCGCATATCAATGATCCTTATACTCTTATGGTACAGAAAGGTTATATGAAGGAGCATCCGGAAGGAATGGTTCCATTTGGGGCGTATCTGTTTAGAGAAGGGGAGCATGAAGGAGAGACTTGCCAGCTGCATAAGGCGGACTTGGACAGGATCGTCCGCTCCATTCGCGAGGCGAGAAGACAGGCGGATTACGTTATCGTGAGTATCCATGCTCATCAGCCGCAAGGCCAGAGCTTCGATCGCCCGGCCGGGTTCGTAGTCGAATTCGCCAGATTATGCATTGACGAAGGGGCTCATGCGGTCATTGGCCATGGTCCTCATATCATCAGGGGCATCGAGGTGTACAAGGATCGCCCGATCTTCTATAGCTTGGGCAATTTCATTTTTCAGAATGATTCGTTCCTGCGCCAGCCTGCAGATTTCTATCAAAAATATGGCTTAGGGCATCAGCATCGCCCAGCGGACGCCTATGATGCGCGAAGTCCGCAGGGTACAACCGGCCTTGCGGCCGATGCGGAAGTCTGGCAATCCGTCATTCCTTATTGGAAGATGAGGAACGGCAAGCTAACGGAATTGACTCTCTTTCCGCTTGAGCTTGGCGGCGGGCGGCCAAGGTACCGGAGAGGCTGGCCCCAATTGGCGGCTTCCTGTGAGGTATTGACCAGGATGGCCGCCTTGTCGGAACCGTGTGGCGTAACGATTCAGATAGAAGATGGCGTAGGCAAAGTATTATGGTAGGTTTGCTTGGCAGGATGGGACTGCTCCGGCTTGGTAGGATGAAACTGATCTGGCTTGGCAGGATGGGAATGATCTAGCTTGGCAGGATGGAACTGATCGACCTTGTCCGTCGGCATGGCATACGCTAGCGTGGAGGATGGAACGGGATGGAGCAATCGGGACACTTCGGAGAATCGGGATTGGGCTTGCGCGTCCGCGGAACGCGGTTCATTGACGATGCTGGACGGCAGGTACTGCTGCATGGCGTCAACATGGTGTGCAAGGAGGAGAGCCGCCACTGGGTAGGCGGCTGGAGCGATGAAGACTTTGCCCGGCTTCGCCGTTGGGGGCTCAATGTCATCCGCCTCGGCATGAATTGGAATGCGCTGGAACCGGAGCCTGGCGTGTACGACGACGAATATGTCGAGGGGCAGCGGCGCTTGATCCGGCTGGCGCATCAGCATCAGATCCGGGTCTTCCTCGATATGCATCAGGATCTGTACAGCACGCTGTTCGGCAACGGCGCTCCTGCCTGGGCGACCTTCACCGATGGGGAGCTTTATGAGCCGGGACAGGTATGGAGCGATGCGTATTTATTCAACAAAGCGGTCCAGAAGGCGTTCGATCATTTCTGGCGCAATACGCCGGCTTCCGACGGAATCGGGATTCAGGATCATTTTGCCCAGGCGTGGGGGCATCTGGCGCGGAAGCTGCATACGGAGCCGAATGTTATCGGCTACGATCTCATTAATGAGCCGTTCATCGGCAGCGGGGCGGAGCAGGCGATGGCCTGGATCTTGGCCAAATATGCGGAGCTGTATGCCGCGCGGTACGGGGAGACCGATCCGGAGGAGATGCTCGCGGCCTGGATGGAGCCGGAACGGAAGCAGGCGGCGCTCCGCCTGCTGGAAGACGTGGAGCTGTTCCGGCAGGTGGTCGATGCCCCAAGTCCGGTGCTGCAAGCCTTCGAGGCAACGGCGCTCTCCGCGCTGTACCGGAAGGCCGCGGCGGCGATTCGGGAGACGGATGCGCACGGCCTGCTGTTCCTGGAGACGAATTATTTCTCCAACCTGGGTACCCGCAGCATGATAGAGCCGGTGATCGGTCTGGCCGGCATTCGCGACGAGCAGCAGGTCTATGCGCCGCACGCCTATGATCTGGTCACCGATACGGAGCTGGCTCATACGGCGAACGATGCGCGCTTGGAGCTGATCCTGACCCGCCATGAAGAGACGCGGCAGCGGCTGGAGATGCCGCTGCTTGTCGGCGAATGGGGGGCATTCTATGGCTCGCCCGACACGGGGCATGTGTCGCTTCACATCCAGCGCCTGCTGGAGAAGCTGCTCTGCAGCGATACGTATTGGGACTACACGCCGGATATGGATCGCAGTCCGTCCTTCCTCGGCGTGCGGCGCGGCTATCCGATGGCGGTTGCCGGCGCGCTGAAGCAGTACCGCTTTGAGCATGCTCTCGGTTCCTTCAGCATGCGTTGGGAGGAAGCGGGCGAGAGCAAGGCGGCGACGATCATATATTTGCCGGCTATTCGCCATGTTGCGTCCGGGACCGTGACGCTGGAGCCGGAGGGCGAAGGCTATACGATCCAGCCCATCGAAGGCTCGCCTGCCGGATATATGATCATCCCGCCGGTTCGGCAGGGGAACCGCAGTTTGATCATAGCGGGCAAGCAGCCGGAAGGATGATTTTGACAATGAAAGCGGACGTGTGATAGGATACTTGATATATTTACCATCATCATGATTTTTAGAAGGAGTTATTTTTCAATGACACTATCGATTCAACTCTAACGCATTGCTTCCGCAGTACGGGCCCGGGCTCCTCCTGCTATCCGGCAAGATATTCTGGATAGATGGTTAACACATTTGAGGAGGAGATAAGTATGAGTAAACCGGAAATGAACGTTGCCTTGGTATGCGGCCCGGACAGCGATATGGACACGCAGGCGATCCGTGCGGCATTTGAATATTTCGGAGCACGGGTATTTACGTATTGGATTGGAAGACCGAGTGATTTCAATGCGGTGCTGTCGGGAGAGGATCTGTACCCCGGCATGGACCTGATTATCCTCAACTTCCATGGCGATGAGGGACAATTCTGCATGCCGGAATTGGGAGAGGATGTCTATGAGGAGGACGAGCCGCGCGGGGATTACGGCCCGGAGGAGATTCGGCGGTATGCGAAGCTGGATCATCACATCGTCATCAGCAACGGGTGCTCCCTGGGTGAGCCGGCATTGGCGCAAGCCTTCCTGGACGCGGGATGCAAGATGTATATCGGACCGGATGACTACCCGGAAGGCACCTCGGCGCTTATGTTCGTTCTGCGTCTCGGCTACGAGATGATTCAGAACAAGAAGAGCGTGCGTGAGGCCGCCGAGGCGGCCCGCGCGATGGATGAGGAGAACCTTTCGATGTACCGGCTCTACACGGCTTAATGGATCCAATAGGTGAGAAGAAGAGTCTTGGCGGTATCCGCCAAGGCTCTTTTTAATGGACAGGGGCCGGGATTCTGCCTGATTTCTGCCTGATCCTCTCGTAGCCCATGTTTCAGATCATGACATGCAGCTCATGGCGGAATCCTGCATAAGTACAGCGATTTTTTGCTTTAAAGTGAATATTAGGGAGTATTCCTGCAAATCTTCATCATTTTCCCCGAAAAGTCCTCCTTCCAAGCCCTAGTAGGCGAAATTGCTGCATTATTGCAGGCTGTTGAGAAAGTCCGAGGGATTTTGTGGCACTTCATTTTTTGTGGTGGATCTCGTCTCTCAGTAGAAAAAAATCGATTTAAAACGCTATGGGTGCCAAGTTTTGAGTAGGAAAATGGACAATCTCCACCCCTTCGTAAAAAACAGGGGTTTCCAACGGCCTGAAAACTGCAGCATTTCCCTAGACACGTCTGTCCGGTAGGCGAAAACCGCAAAACTGCACGATTTCTCCAGACACGCCTATTCGGTAAGCGAAATCCTGTGAAAATACAGCAATTCGGTATGGGCGACTTTACCAAAAAGGGAATCCTGCAAAACTGCAGGAATTTCGCCCGTTTCGCTTTGACTTGAAGCAAAAGGGCCTAAAATGTTGTAGATTTGCAGCAATTCCTCGGGATGTGGACTCTTTGAGCCGAAATTCCTGTAAAATAGCAGCAATTCCCTCCACACGTTCAAGCCCCAGGAGGCAACGATGCCTCCAGAAGGCAACAATGCTTCCAGAAGGCAATTATGCCCCCTGAAGGCGATGATGCCCTCAGGATCCGATGCGGTCTCTTGGATCCCGTAAAATCAGGCCGTTGAGAAGCCTATGGGACTTTTCGCCGCTTCATTTTTTATAAAGTAGAGTTCGTCTCTCAGTAGAAAAAAATTTTGAGTGCCAAGTTTTGATTGTGTACATGGACATCTCCACCCCTTCGTAAAAAACAGGGGTTTCCAACGGCCTGATTATTGGAGGCTTCATTTTGGGGAGAAGCGGCTTCCCCGGAAAAACTGTATTATTGCAGTTTTCGACGGGCGAACCAGCAGTATACAGACTGTCAGGCTGTATACGCATCCCGCATTATCCGATCGAGAAGAACGCAAGCAAGATGCGTACGAGCAAGAGGAACGCAAGCAAGATGCGTGCGAGCAAGAAGGAGCGCAAGCAAGATGCGTGCGAGCAAGAAGGAGCGCAAGCAAGATGCGTGCGAGCAAGAGGAACGAAAGCAAGATGCACACCAGCAAAATATATGTAAGTAATAGAGCTATTCAAGCAAGAGGAACGTAATAAAGAGGCACTCAAGAGTCCAGCATCAAAGTCGGTTACCGAAGCGGTCCTGCGTGGCTGTTGATTTCGGTCCCAGACTGGCCGGTCGGGAAGAACACGAAAAAACAGAAAAAACAGGGCGGCACTTGAGCTTCACTCCCCCGGCCGCTGCCGCTTCGGTCTTGGTCTTGCCGGAGGGGAGCAGGTTCAAGTGCAAGCATCTGACCGGACGGGAAGCAAGCTGGCTGCCAGCTTCTTTCCGTCCGATCCGGGAGTGGAGAAAATTTCGTCTTTAAATCGGCAAACGGGAGATTTGTTCTCATGCATCGAGTATGATGTGATCAAGTATGGCGGAACGAGTCAAAGGGGATGAGGATATGAAAATTGCCCGTATCGACGTGTTTCCTCTACGCCTGCCGATGAGCCAATCGTTCAAACGATACCCAATGGGGCCGTCGGGGAAGCCAGCCTCGGGGCGCCTCATGTCTATGTGCGAATTACGGCGGACAATGGCGTCTTCGGCTAGGGGGAGGCAAGACCGAGCCCCTGCTGGAGCTGCGAAACTTTGCAAGCGGTTACAAACGCGAGCGAGTACTATCTCCGACCGGCGCTGATCGGCCTGAAGGCCAAGGACTGGAAGACGATGTACCGGGTGATGAACCGGGACATCCAGCCGGGGCTGGGCAGCGGCCAGCCGATTGCGAAGGCGGCCATCGATATGGCGCTGCATGAATCCGACCGGCGCCGCCGGGCAGCGCAGTACTTGGGCATTGCCTATCCGGCCGAACGGCGGTCCGATGTTCCTAAGCGATGATCCGGTCAAGACCGGCCCCGTTATCAAGGAGGGCGAGGTTCAATTGCCGATGCCGCCGGGCATCGGATGCGTTCTTTCGCTGAAGAAGCTCGATCACATCTTGCCGATAACGATTAGCAGCTCTTTTTTCATCTAAAAAGGAAGAGATATCCGTCATTTTTTCGTTATTGGGAAGCGAAATCCATTATTTTGGTACACAAGATACTTGGTGCGATCCGGTGTACTGCAACATTGGAGAAGGTGAGGGCTTTAAAATTAATGCGCTGGCAAGCGAAGGAATACAATTCCGTAATTCGGCTTGTTCACTGAATCGAATGGACTCTATGATGACGCAGGTATGGCTGAGAGCGCGCCAGCTGTCCGGGCCTGGCGCCTTGAGGAGGGACCCGGATAAGCGGTATGACGAAGGAAAGAGGTGACTGCGATGAGGCGTTCCCAAGTGGCCGGGATCAATCAATCATCCATTCTCCGCATATCAAGCATCTATCCGTCTCTGACGAAGTCCGAGAAAAAGGTGGCGGACATCGTACTGAAAGATCCGGAGACGGCCGTATTTTACACAATAACCGATCTGTCCAGGCATGCGGGGGTCGGAGATACATCCGTCATCCGGTTCTGCCGGAAGCTCGGGTATACGGGCTATCAGGAATTCAAGCTGTCGCTCGCGCAGAACTTGGGGACGGTGGAAGAGCAGATACGGGGCGCTCTGGAGCCAGGGGATGATCTGGAGAAGATCGTCAAGAAGCTGAATGCGCTGAATCAACAGCGGATACAAAATACGACGGCGCTCATGGACGGCGCGAGTCTGCAAAAGGCGATCGAGTGGATCGGCGGTGCGGCGAAGCTGTACTTCTTCGGCGTCGGGTCCTCGGGCATTACCGCGATGGACGCCAAATATAAATTTATGCGGCTAGGCTTTCAGGTGGTGGCGGAAGCGGATGCGCATTTCATCGCCATGAATGCGGCCCTTGCCAATGAAGGCGACGTCGTGATCGCCATCTCTACTTCGGGCAGCACGAAGGAGCTTGTCGATTCGGTCGCGATTGCCAAGCAGAAGGGTGCGCGCATCATTTGCCTGACGAGTCACGCTCTCTCGCCGGTGACGCGCTATGCCGATGCCGTGCTGCTGACGTTGGCGAAAGAGGGGCCATTGCAGGGCGGCTCCTTCTCCAGCAAGCTGGCGCAAATCCATGTGCTTGATCTTTTATCGACGGCGCTCGCGCTGCTGGACAAGGAGCGGAGCTATCAGTACCTGGAGATGAAGGCCAAGTCGGGGCTCGGCAAGCTGTATTAGTCGGCTCGGGGCCGGGGCGGGCTTGTTCGCATGCGGTGCCTCTTGCACAATGGACCTATGTACAACATCGGAGGTGACGTGCTCACCTCTGGCTGCCGTTCATGTTAAAGGTATGCTCAACGGGAACTACATTATAATCGGACGGAGGCGCATCAAGATGTGGATGGATAAGAAGGAAGTAACGTGGGGCTCGCCCGAAATACGCATCGGCATAATCGGACCGGAAGCGATGATGGGGCTGATGGAGCATTGTCTCAAAGGCTTCCCGTCCTTCGAACCGGTCATGCGAAGCTACCGCCAGGAGGAAGAGGCGCCGGATCTGGCGCATGAGCTGGCGGAGAAGGTGGATGTGCTATTGTTCACCGGGCCGGTCTCTTATCAACTAGCCAAAAATCAATATCAATTCGACATTCCCTGCCTGTTCGTTCCGCTTACGGGATCAGGCCTGTATGCCGTCTTGTTCCGGCTGGAGCGCAAGCTGGATGCAGCGGCCATCACGGTCGATACGCTGAACCGGCAGATGCTCGTGTCCACCTTCCGTGAGTTGGGCCATATGTGGACCGCTTACGAAGGGGAGGCGCTCCCGGCCTGGCCGGAGCTGGTCGAATTCCACCGGGGGCATTACGAGGCCGGCCGTTCGTGCTGCGCCATCACGGCGATCCGCAGCGTCTCGTTGCAGCTGGCCCGGGAGGGAATTCCGTGCGAGTGGATCGTGCCGACGGAGCAGGATATTATCGTGACGCTGGAGCGCGCGCTCCTGTCGACGGAATGGCGAAGGCATAAGGAAGTGCAGGTCGTCGTCGGCCTTATACAGACCGATGGGATGGAGAATCTGGCGGAGCGGCAGCTATCGGAGCATGAGATTCAGCGGCTGGAGCAGGATGTCTATCATCTGATTCTCAACTTCGTGAAGCATCTGGACGGGCATTTCACGCAGCAGTCTTCCGGAGAATATTCCTTCGTAACCACGAGGGGCGTGTTCGAGCGTGAGACCGGCGGCTATAAGCGGATTCCGCTGGCGCGAAATGTCCATAAGATGAATGGGATTCATCTTAGCATCGGCATCGGCTTCGGACGTTCGGCGGCCGAGGCGGGCGTGCATGCGCGGCGTTCGCTTCAGCTGGCCTGCGACGGGGGCGGCGGCATGTGCTTCATCATCCGCGAGGATGAGAGCGTCATCGGTCCGCTGGAGATCCATGAGCCGCATGAGCTTGATCTGTCTCTGGTCGATGCCGCATTGGTGAAGCAGGCGGAGACGGCGGGACTGACCTCGATTTACCTTAGCCGCCTGATCGCTCATATGACCCGCTTCGGCAAGGTTGATTACTACGCCCAGGAGCTGGCGACGGTGCTGGGCGTCACGGTCCGCAGCGTTCACCGCTTCCTGCTGGCGCTGATGGATGCGGGACTGGTCGATATTGTCGGAGAAGAAAAGGGCGCTTCCCGGGGGCGGCCGCGTCAGAAATACCGCATCAGCTTTTTGAGCCGGTTGATTCGTTAATGGTTGGAGATCGGAAGAGAAGGGGAGAAGGGGCGGATTGACGGTATTGGGGCAAGTTGGCATATGCGGCAGAACAGCGGGGAGAAGGCGCTGCGTCACACCTCCGCTTCATAAAGGCAAGGATGACGCGACATCATTACGATTCCTTATCTGACAAGACCTATCAATATTTGCACGGAACCTATGCTCCCTAAGCGCCGGATGCCTTCGGCTCCGGATGAAGCCGCCTGCGCTGCCCGACAACCGTCTTTCTCTCTGGAGAGAAGGCGGTTTTTTGCGTTTCTTGTTTCCCTATTCTATGAAATAAGGCGGTTGGCATGAACCATATATCTATGACTGTCCGGCACTGAATGCATACATTATAGTAAGCAGTGACATGGTGGTAAGAAGCTCCTATATATAGCTGCCATGAGCTGCCACAATCAATGCTGGCGCTTGCGATGAATGCGATGAACGTCTCCCAGGTTACTCCTCATCCTTGCCGCTCCATGCTGACTCGGGGATAGTGGCCAGCCAGGGAAGGAGACGGGAGTAGCCGCGATTCTCTTCATCGGTACAAGCATGGCACCCAGCGAACCGCATCTCAGGAACCGGCTCTGCGGCTCGTTGGGGGCCGTGCGTCCACAAGAAGTGGAGTGGGCGCCACGAAGGCAGCCCGGTCGGCCGCTGTCCCACACTGTCCTCGAGCACCCTGCGAGGCGCGCGGTTTTTGGCATGCCTGTTCGAAATTAAGGCTGATTGTCCAGCAGTCTACCTATTCCAAATAGGAAATACAAGCATATTTTATAGCATCAGCCGAAATAGATGACCTCCTGTTGATATTATGCCTATCATCGCGTTATGCATGTACCCTATCAAATCTCTTTATTTTGTTGTTACGGGTCATTGTTGCTTCATCACCTTCGGCAGAAATTTGAAGGGGAAAGGAATGAAGGGTGTTGATGATGAGCGGTTATGAGAGAGTGATGAATGCCATTCGAGACGTTGATCTGGCTGAAGTCGAAGTCAGATATAACTGCGGCCAAAAGCTAAAATTTGATTTGACGAAAAAGTATGACATCCTGAGTCAGGAGCTGTTAGAGCAATGGTTGAGCAATATCGAATGGGGACGAGTCGAGAAAGTGAAATGGAAAACGTGCAGCGGCGAAAAAACGACGATGTATATGCCGGGATGCGGCGGCAAGAGTCGTTGCCATAAGAGCAAGTATCATCATGACGGATGCAAATGCGAGAAGTGCAAGCCGAAGAATCATCACCATGACGGATGCAAATGCGAGAAATGCAAGCCGAAGCATCATCACCATGACGGATGCAAATGCGAGAAATGCAAGCCGAAGCATCATCATCATGACGGATGCAAATGCGAGAAATGCAAGAAGCACCATCACCATGACGGATGCAAATGCGAGAAATGCAAGAAGCACCATCCCCATGATGGATGCAAATGCGAGAAATGCAAGCCAAAGCACCATCACCATGACGGATGTAAATGCGAGAGATGCAAGCCGCATCATCACCACCGTGAATGCGATCCATGCAGACCCGATCCATGCTGCAGCTGCAACTCCGACCCGTGCTGCTGCAAGCCTCGGTTCGTATGGCGCGACCACGATCCTTATACGCGGTTCCAGCCGAAGCCGCAAATCCCGTATAAGCATTACCCGGCCGGTAATTGTTAAGCCGTATCCGGTACGCAGCGGTCATTCACAGCCCGCCGCGTCGTCTACTTATTTCGGCCCCAAATGAAGAGAGAGATAGCTAGGCGTGCGCTTCGATTGAAGCGCACTATTTTTCCGCCTTGCATCCCTTTTATTCTTCAGGCTCCGTTCGCCAACTGGCATATTTCAATATAAACGGGCTGACTCCTTCAGGGTGCATTGTCTGCCACACCTTATGTGTATATGGAACGATCAACGGTACCTCTCGATCCCATCTTTTTTGCCGAATTCCATCTATTTTTGCACCGAACCGCTATAATGAGAGAGACAACCGATAGCGAGATAGAATGGAGAACATAGACTTGAGGACCTTTAAAAAAGTATATATCGAGATTACAAGCATCTGTAATCTGGCCTGCAGCTTCTGTCCACAGACCGAACGGAAAGCGCAGTTCATCCAGCTCGACGCGTTCCATCGTATTCTTGATGAGATAAAGCCGCATACGCGCCATATCTATCTTCATGTCAAAGGCGAGCCGCTGCTCCATCCCCGCATTGATGAACTGCTGGACGCCAGCCATGAGAAAGGGTTCAAGGTCAATATCACGACCAACGGCACGCTGATCTGGAAGAACCGGCATAAGCTGCTTGGCAAGCCGGCGCTTCGGCAGATGAATTTCTCCCTCCACAGCTTCGACGGGCATGAAGGATCGGAGAATCGGGAGCAATACTTGTCCGATATTTTATCGTTCGTGCGGGAGGCGGCCGAGCATCAAGTGATTTTTTCCTTCCGGTTATGGAATCTGAATCCGGAGCATGCCACGTCTCTGCAGAAGCGAAGGAACCGGGAGACCTTGGAGATGCTGGAGAAGGAATTTAACCTGGATTACCATATCGAGGAAAAGGTGGTTCCCGGGGGAGGCATCCAAATCACGGATCGCATTTACTTGAATCAGGACTATGAATTCCAATGGCCAAGCTTGCATGCGCCTGAGGATGATGGCAAGGGCTTCTGCCATGGGCTGCGCAGCCAGGCGGCGGTGCTGGTCGACGGAACGGTCGTCCCGTGCTGTCTGGACGGGGAAGGCGTCATTCGCTTGGGCAATGTTCACCATACTCCATTTGCCGAGATCGTGGAGGGGGAGCGCGCGAGCCGGCTGTATGACGGATTTTCGCGAAGAGAAGCCGTTGAAGAATTATGCCGGAAATGCGGATACCGCAAAAGATTCGGAACTTAATGTAAGGTATCGCACAAGGACCCCTGCTGACGTCCTATCAGACATAGACAAAGTCAATATTTTAAAAAATAGCATTGAATATATAGGTAGAAATATTCGATGATATTTCTTTACGTATGAATTTTATATAATCAAAGTTTGATATCTATATTCGGTCAGTGTTGCAATCGGAAATGCAGAAATAAAGACTGGAAACAACTATTACAGGAGGTGGGTTTTTGGATAAGTTCACGAAAGACGAATTAGAAGAAGCTCTCCGGGCTATAGATTCAACGATTAGTAAGTGTGAGAAAGTACAGCCAAAATTGAAACCAGGTACTTCTCAGCACACGCTGCTCATACGCAGGATTAAGGCGCTCTATATCGCATCAGCGCTGATAAAAAGGGAATTGGGTTTGTAAGCAAATGAAAAAGGAAGTAGTTATAAGGGACGAAAATTGAACCGCGACTTAGGTGTTGTCGAATCGTGACAATACCCCGTGGCCGGGAGCCCGTCCGTTGAACACCGCTTATCTCGTTCCCTTTGCATTGCCATTCATGATGAGAAGCGAGGACAGCGCATCTTGAAGCATCGGCTTGCCGATCGTCTCGCCCTGCGGTCCATTGTTCCGATGGAGCCGAATGATAACCATTGGACAAGAGTGTGATTTGTCGAATTATGGTGGTTGAAGTCATGCTGTTTTAGTCCTTTATCACCACATAATTAGTCGAATAATTTCGCCTACTTGGGACTAAATCCCCTGTCGCGCAGATTGTGGATATGGTTATATGGATAGGTATGAAAATTCGTTACAGATCTTAGGAGGATACTCGCTTTGAAAAAATGGACACTTGCATTATTAGGGGCAATCTTAGCGTTGGGAATCACGGCTTGCGGCGACAAAGGCGCTTCCGGTGAAGCGACCAACGCGGAAAAACCGGCGGACACACAAACAGAAAGCGCGCCGGCATTGACTGCGGATGAACTGCTGACGAAGATGGCGGAAGCCAGCCAAAAGATGAAGAACTTCGCTATGGATGCGAGCATCAACCAGAACATTACGGTCTCTCAAGGCGATCAGAAGCAAGAGCAGAAGGTTGATATCTCGATGAAGGCGGAATTCAACAAAGAGCCGTTCGGCATGTATCAAGAGATGAAAATGTCTATGCCGGGCCAAGGCGAACAGGACATTAAGCAATATATTTCGAAAGATGCGATCTACACGCAAGTGGATGGGGAGTGGGTCAAGCTTCCGGACGAAATGATTGGCGATATGGTGGCATCACTGGAAGATTCCGCGAAAATCGAGACTCAAATGGAACAGTTCAAATCGTTCTCCAAAGATATGAAAGTAGCGGAAGAAGGAGACAAGTACGTATTGTCAGCTGATTTGTCGGGCGATGGAATCAAAGAGCTGGCTAAAGACTTGATGAGCCAGTCGGGCAGCGGCGAAGACGCACAAACGCAGGCGCTGATTGAGCAAATGGATATCAAAAATGTCAAAGTTACGTATGCGGTCAACAAAGAATCGTTCTTGCCTCTTCAGTCCGACGTCAACATGACGATGGAAATGGAGCAAGACGGCCAAAAAATCTCCATGGACATGGTGATGAAGAGCTCGTTCTCCAAGCATGACGAAGTAGGCGAAATCACAGTGCCTCAAGAGGTGCTGGACAGCGCTCAATAATTTGTTCGCGTTCAACCGCCGGATCCGGAAGGATTCGGCGGTTTTTTGCGCGGGTGGAGCTTTTCTCGCTGCGTGTTGGAGGCGAAGGAGAAATCTATTCTCTCCGCTTTATGCCAGCCCCAGCTTGCTCTCGATCTGCCAGATGGCCTCCTCCATGGTGATGACTGTCTCCGTCTGTTCGACCATGTCCTTGAGACGGAGCGCCCCGATGGCGGCCTCGCTCGCGCCGATAAGCAGCACGAAGCGAATTCGTTGGGATGCGGCGGAGGCGAGCGCTTTTTTGAGCTTCCGCCCGCTTGTATCCAGCGAGGTGCGAATCCCGCTGGCCCGAAGCGCGGCGGCGGTCCGGAGAACCTCAGGCAGGGTATCCCCGATCGCAATGACGACGGCCGGAGCGGGGGGCCTTGCAACCTGCCGCCGCGCAACTAATGCCATGATCGACTCCATGCCGAATGACAGCCCGACGGTAGGGCAGGCTGCATCCTGACGCCCGGTGAACTGGCCGATGATTGCGTCGTATCTTCCGCCGGCGCCGAGGCTCGAGGTGAAGGTGCCCGACGCATCAAAAATTTCATATACGGTGCCGGTATAGAAAGACAGCCCGCGGGACAGGAACGGGTCGAAAACGCAGCTTGCCGCGAGCCCGGCCCCGTCGATAAGACGCTGCAGAGCGCGCACCTCGGATACGCCCTCCGACGATAGGAGGCCGTAAGCCGTGGCGAGCGAGTCGGCTGAGATCTCTTCTCTCTCCATTAGGGCCGCTATCGCCCCGGTTACCGCTGGTTCCAAGCCTTTGGCAAGCAGCTCGTCCTTGACCCCTTCTTTTCCGATTTTAGCAATCTTGTCGAGCGTCAGCATGACCGACAACGCCTCCCCGGCCGGGACGCCAATCGATTCCAGCAGTTCTCCGAGGAACCGCCGGTTGTTCCATTTTATCGTCACCGGGATCTCCAGGCGGCGGAACGCCTCGACGGCGAGCTGCATCAGCTCGGCCTCGGCTTCCGGCCCTGCAATGCCGACGATATCGGCATCGCATTGCAGAAATTCCCGCAGCCTGCCCCGTTTCACTGGCCCGTCGCGGAACACTTTGCCGATCTCATACCGCTTATACGGCAGCTCCAGACCGGGATTCATCGCGATGACCTTGGCGAACGGGATCGTCAGATCATAGCGAAGCCCTAACTGCCGTTTCCCTTGATCGCTCAACCGGTACATTTCCTTCACAATTTCTTCCCCGCCGGCATATTTCGAGGCCAGTACATCAAGCTCATGCAAGATCGTGCTCTCCATCGCCTCGAAGCGGTACAGCTCGAACAGGTTCCGCAGCACGTCCTGCACTTGCTGGCGCGCCGCTTGCTCCGGACCGAAAAAATCATAAGTACCTTTTACATTTTGCATCATATCCATCCTCCCTTGTTCATATGGAAAATAAAAAACGCGCCGGACCTCTTGGTCCCGCGCGCCGGATATATGCCGCAGGGAGGCCAACGCGAATAGCGCTAGCCCTCCCTGATAAGTTCAGGGGTGCTAACGCTTCTTGTGATGATGAAGTTGGTTCTGCTTGATTCGGTTCATGAGCAGGTTCCTCCATCGCAAGTAATATTACAGAGTATAGCGTATGGGTTGGGAAAAAGCAATCAACTCCTCCGCCGATCTCACGAAGCAGAATAAGACTGGAGTTGCGTCCTCGCCTTCTGAATGATATCTCCGATCTTTTGCTCCAGCTGCAAGACTTGGCGGCTGCGTTCAGTCCGCTGGCGGGAGGAGGATGTCATCGAGGCGAGCGCCTTCAAGCTGGCGCTGGCATCGCCCTTCCTTGCGGCTTGCGTCAGCGTCCTCCGGGCCGCAGAGAGATTGCTCTTATAGGTGCCAGCGGCACTCTTCAATCTCCTGATCTGGACCTTGACCGTATCAATGGCGGAGAGAGTCTGGCGAATGCGCTTGACGGCGTCGGTGCGGACCTGCCTGGCCGACTTCAGCACGGCTTGGCGGCGGCGGATGTCCTCCCGCGCGATCTGGACGAGCGGCTTCATGCCGGTATGCTGCAGGCGGAGCGCCGCGTTCAACTGTTTGTTCTTCCACGGCTTCGCGGCCGAGATCTGCTTGTTCAAGGCGCTGTAGGCGTCGAACAGCGGCTGATACTTCTTCTTCGCCGCTTGTACTTGTGAGTCGAGGCGCTTCAGCTTCTCCTCGTGCAGCCCCTTCAGCTGCTGGCGGATCGCGGTCAGCGCCTCCGCGTTGTCGTAGTGCAGCCGCTTCGTCTTCTCCTGCCATTCCCGCTCCGACATCTCAAGCTGAAGCAGCTCCTGGTAGAGCTGAGTCAGCTTGTCCGCCTGTGTCCGGCCCGCTGCCGCCACCATCTTGTCGAAGGCGGCCTTGGCCGTGGCGGACAACTCCGCCGCTGCCGCATGGAGTGCGGCCGGGCCGGCCAACAGGCATGCGAGCGCCACGAGGAGCGCCGTCATGATCGCGCCTAGTTTCTTCATCATGTTCAATCCCATCCTCTCTTCATCATTTTCATAAGATATCCGGCCCTGCCTGTCTTCCATATCCCCGCACGCAAGAAAGGAAAAAGCAAAAAAGCACCTGCAAGAAGGGCCATCAAGCCCATTCCTGCGGGTGCTTCCATCGCAAGTGCCGTTATATGTCATTGAAGTTAATGATATGAAAGAATGCAAGACTTGTCAAGGCGAACAGATGATGATAGTGCTATACTTCTCAAAACAGACGATGAGAGTGCCTTACTTCGTAGTATAGAGCGGCCTGAGTGCCTTTATAGTGCGTCAGTGCGTCATTGTGAAAAGCGGAGTTTGTGGAAATAGGAGAGGTAGAGGGCAATGTCATTAAGATAAGGCGTGGAAACCATAATCAAGCACAAGAGCAGGTTATCGAAAAGATAGCCCGCTCTTTTTTTGAAAGAAAATCAAGACTTAACAGGTAGATGGATATGTGTGGCGAAGACCCTTGAAACACGAGGAGGCCACGTCCATGAATGAGTATGCGAATTCGCTAAAAAAAACGCTGACATCCCTCATACGAGAAATGGCAGCCGCACCAGCTCCTTATGTCAAAAACCCTGAAAAAGATTTTACCCGAAAGAAAAAGCTGCCCTTTGAAACGGTGATGCAACTCCTGATCTCCATGGGAGGGAACAGCCTATATAAGGAACTTTGGAATCACAAGGCTATGACGTAAACACCGCAACCACTTCCGCTTTTGTCCAACAGAGGAATAAAGTGCTGCCGTCTGCTGTGGAATTCTTGTTTCACGCATTTACGCAATCGGTTACGGATATCAAGGACTACCGAGGGTATCGGCTACTTGCCGTTGACGGTTCGGATTTGCATATCGCAACTGACTCTGCGGACACGGACACCTATTTTCAAAGTCAACCGAACACGAAAGGCTATAACCTTCTGCATTTGAACGCTGCCTATGACTTGTGCAACAGACTGTACGTGGATGCCATTGTTCAGCCACGAAGGTTATGCAACGAGGGAAGGGCGCTGGCTGCTATGGTTCACCGTTCTCCAATCAAGGGCAAAACCATTGTGATTGCCGATAGAGGTTATGAAAGTTACAACAATTTCGCGCATCTTGAACGCAAAGGGTGGAACTATGTCATACGGGTAAAGGATTTGGATTCCAATGGTATTCTTTCGGGCTTGCGTTTGCCCTCTAGCGGAGAGTTTGATAGGAACGTTCATCTGACACTCACCAAAAAACAAACCAAAGAGGTCAAGGCTAATCCCGAGATTTACAAGTTCGTTCCTTCCACGTCAACCTTTGATTTTGGATTTGCATGAGAACTTGTTTTACCCGATTTCCTTTCGGGTGGTTCGTTTCGTCCTGCCGAGTGGCGCTTTTGAGACCGTCATTACGAATCTTACCGCCACGGATTTCCCACCGGGTGAAATCATGTCAATGTATAACATGCGATGGGGCATTGAAACCTCATTCCGGGCATTAAAGTACACTGTCGGTCTGACGAATTTTCATGCAAAGAAACGAGAGTCCATCACCCAGGAGATATTCGCAAGAATGATCCTGTACAATTTCGCTGAAATGATAACCTCGCACGTCGTCATTTCCCAAATGGAGAAACGGCACCCCCTATCAAGTTAACTTCACGGTTGCCGTTCACGTGTGTAGACACTTCCTGCGCTCAAGGGACGATGAACCCCCGCCTGATGTTGAAGCGCTGATTCGCAAAAACATTTTGCCGATTCGACCCATTCGCCCAGGGCAGCAGAATACGCGCAAAATACGCTACAAATCAGTGGTTAGCTTCGTCTATAGAGTAGCATAATTTGTTTCATATGAACATTTTTTTAAGCGGATCATCCCTCCGCTTTGTTTGCTGTACACTTTTTTCCTTGCTTGTATACAAAAAAGAAACGGCACAGGGCTTTTTCCCATGCCGTTTCGGATTCCATTTTTATTTCCGCTCTTGTCTTGGAGCTAAACTTAATGACATTGAGGTAGAGGGGCCGGTTTTTTGGCGAAATCCTGCACCAGTGCAGCAATTTTTTGTTTTGACTGGCCGATTTGGCAGCATTCCTGCAAAACTACATCAATTCCACTCGACTTCCTCCGATCCAAGCCGAAATATCTTAAATTCCTGCACATTTGCAGCATTCCCTTTACCAAGTAGGGGGGATGGTCGAAATCCTGCAGAATTGCAGCATTCCTTTTAGCGAAGTAGCGTTGTGGGCAAAATTTTCGCAATTTCGGCCGCTACCAAGTAAGGGTGTCGGTCAAAATTCTGCAGACTTGCAGCATCCCCTCACCAAGCAGGGCGTCGGCCGCAATCCTTCAAAATTGCAACTTTCCTTATATTAGTAGCTTTTCCGGCAAAATCCTGACATTAGAACATGCGCTTTACCTACCTTCTGCATAGAAGCGGCTTTGTCGGCTTTATCCCAAAAACTGCGTACGGCCATGCTGATGATGAGCACGATCGATTGCCGCTGGTATTATGCCGTCGGCACTCTCCATCCCGGTCTTGACTCGGAAGTCAGGGTCGCCAGGAAAGCGAAAGCAGCGGGCATATGAGGAGACGTGGCGCTAATACGTCATCCAACGGGGAAATTCCTGCCCTATTTTAAAATTATATTTTAAAAAGTGTATTGATATTTAAAATAATGTTTCAATATGATAGGAAGTAACAGCCGCGAGCTGTTCAGATGAGAGTAAAGGAGGGAGCATTGATATCTGTTCGCTATGCTTGGCAGCATGATTGACAACACGAAAGAAGCTAAGATGTGATCAATCATCTCATTAGGGAGTGAATGAACGAATGAACAGGACACGGCATTCATTTCACGGCAGGGCGATGATGTCTCTTATGGTGGCGCTTATTCTTTTGCTGGGGACGGGGTTAACCGGATTTGGAAGCGCTTTACCGCTTGTCTATGCGGAAGAAGCGGACGGAGCGGGGCCGATCGTGCTGGAGGAATTCGAGAATCTCGAGAACCTGCGGGCCAGCCATGTGAGAGCCAATTCCGCCGAATTGAGCCTGGTCAGCCGGCCGGAGACCATCTATCACGGTCATCATGCGGTAAAGCTGAGCTATGACTTTATCGGCCAACCGGATACATCGGCAGCGTATGTGAACTTCTATAATCCGGATGGCACAAGGGGGAGGGTGATCCCGGGCAAGCCCCGGAAGCTAGGCGTATGGGTGTACGGCAATCAAAACAATAACTGGCTGCGTGCAGCGGTGGCGGATGGGAGCGACAAGGCTTTACCTGCGATCGATTTTACGACGTCATCGGGCTTCAATTGGCAGGGATGGAAATATGTCACCGCTGACGTTCCGCAAAATATACAATGGCCTCTGAAGCTGAACCAGATCTATATGGCCGCGACAAAAGCGGAAAACAAAAACAGCGGAGCCATCTATTTCGATCGGCTGTCCGCTATCTATGCAAGCTCACCGATTCTTCAGCTGGACATCGCTGGATTGCCGCCGCAAATGCAGGCCGGGAGCAGCCAAGCGATCCAAGTCGTTGAGACGCGCAACGGCAGTACGGCTCCCCAGCGGATCGAGAGCGGCGTCCACCTGACCAGCAGCGACGAGAGTGTCGCAACGGTGACAAGGGCGACGTATGATTCGATCACGGCCGTCGGCGTCGGAACTGCCATTATTATGGCCGAATACGGCGATGCGCCCCCGGTCCGGGTGACGCTGAACGTGACGGAGGATGCGCCGGAGCTGGAGCGGATTGAGGTGTCCGGCCCGCAGAAGATGGTGCGGACAGCAACCGGCGCATTGAAGGCGTATGCGGTCTACGCGGGTAACGAGGCGCCGGTGGAAATGTTCGGCGGCGCCAGCTTCGCCAGCAGCCGGCCGGAAGTGGTGAGCGTCGATGACCGCGGCGGACTTGAAGCGCGGGCGATAGGGGCGGCGACGATTACGGTTACGTCTGTAACCTACCGCGGTATCTCGGCGGTGCATGAGATCGAGGTGACCGAGCCGAACCCTGAGCTGGAGAGCATCCAATTACGGAGCTTGAGCGCGGTCGCGATCGGCGGCTCGTTCGAGACGGAGGTGTACGGCATCTATTCGTGGGTGGAGGAGCCGGTGAAGATTACGGAAGGCGTGAAGTATACGAGCAGCAATCCTGAGGTCGCCTCGGTCGATGAGAACGGGATGGTTATCGGAATCAAGGCAGGTGGAACGCGCATAATGGCAACGTATGAGGGCAAGACGAGTTCCGTGTATATCGTGGTCAACCAGCCAGCGGCTATTCCGAAGGCGGAGATGAGAGCGGCGTGGATCGCGACGGTGGAAAATATCGATTGGCCGGCGAAGGGCACGACCGGCGCAGAGGAGCAGAAGCAGCAGTACAGGAAGCTGCTCGACGAGCTGCAGGCCGCGGGAATGAATGCGGTCATTATGCAGATTAAGCCGACGGCAGATGCCTTCTACCCGTCGGAGTACGGCCCATGGTCGGAGTGGCTGACGGGCGTGCAGGGAAAGGATCCGGGGTATGATCCGCTCGCGTTCATTTTGGAGGAAACCCATAAGCGGAATATGGAATTCCATGCCTGGTTCAATCCGTACCGCGTCAGCATGAAGAACGATATTGGGAGGCTGGTGGAGGATCATCCGGCGCGGAAGCATCCGGATTGGGTAATCTCGTTTGGCGGCAAGCTGTATTTCGATCCGGGCAATCCGGAGGCGCGGCAATTTATCACGGACAGCGTCATGGAGGTGGTGAAAAAGTATGACATCGATGCCGTTCATTTCGATGATTACTTCTACCCGTATCCGATTGAAGGCACGGAATTCCCGGACGATGTGTCCTATACGAAGTACGGCACGGAATTCCCGGATCGGGCTGCCTGGCGCCGGGATAATGTGAACCAGTTCATATGCGGCGTAAGCGAGGCGATCAAGCGGGAGAAGAGCTACGTTAAGTTCGGCATTAGCCCGTTCGGTATCTGGAAAAATAAGAGCAAGGATCCCGAAGGCTCCGATACGAACGGTTTAAGCAGCTATGAAGCACTGAACGCCGATTCGAAAAAATGGGTGGAGGAGGACTGGATCGACTATATCACTCCTCAGATTTATTGGTATATGGGCTATTCTCCGGCCGCCTATGACAAACTGATTGCCTGGTGGAGCGGGGTGACGTCCGGGAAGAACGTGCATCTGTACAGCGGTCAGGCAATCTACCGCATCGGACAGGGTGATGGCTGGATGGATCCGGAGGAAATGCCGAACCAGGTGAATTTCAACCGCAATTTCGCGGAAGTGTCCGGCAGCATGTATTTCAGTGCCCAATGGTTCGCCGCGAATCCGCTCGGCTTCACGGATCGTCTGCGGAGCGATCTGTACCGGTATCCGGCGCTCGTACCGGCGATGCCTTGGCTTGATGCGCGGGCTCCGGCCGCACCCTCCGGGGTATCGGCCCGCAATGCGAACGGGGGCATCGAGCTGAAGTGGAAGACGGCGAGCGATGAGTCGTACTTTGCCGTCTATCGGTTCGAGGGCAAGACCGCGGGCAGCATCGCAGACCCGGCGCATCTGCTTGGCACGATGCGCAAGCAGGCCGGGCAAGCGATGCAGACTTACGTGGATCGCGCGGCGGCGAAGGGACAACAATACACGTATGTGGTGACCGCCGTCGATCGGCTTCATAACGAGAGCATTGCCAGCGAAGCGGTCACCTTGACGGCTGCGGAACCGGCCGAGCCGAAGCCGAAGCCGACTCCGTCCGATCCGCCGTCATCGTCGGGCGGTTCCTCCTCGTCTCCGTCTCCGGCGCCTTCCAAGCCATCGCCGCCTGCGGACCCTATGACGCCGACCGTTCCGCCGGTAGAAGCGGCCGTTCCGGTCTTCCCGGATCTTACCCCGGTGGCTTGGGCGCAGGAGGCTATTCAGCAATTGGCGGCGCTTGGGATCGTCAGGGGGGATATGGACGGCAAGTTCCGGCCGCTGAAGCCGGTGACGCGAGCCGAGTTCACGGCGATGCTCGTGCGCGCCTTCGATCTGCAGGATGACGGCACGCCGCTCAACTGGAACGATGTGAAGGAGACGGATTGGCATTATACCGTCATCGCGGCAGCGAAGCAGGCCGGGCTGGTGCAGGGCACCGGCAAGGACAGATTCGAGCCGAACCGTCCAATCACCCGTCAGGAGATGGCGGTTATGGCTGCGAAGGCGCTTGCCGCCTTCACGAGCATGCCAGAGGCAGCGGATGCGGAGTCGGTCTTGGCCCGGTTCAAGGATCGGGAATCGATTGCTTCCTATGCCGCCAAGGCGGTTGCGACGCTCGCACAGGCAGACATCGTGAAGGGAACGGGCAGCGGCCTGTTCCATCCGAAGGGCGAGGCGAACCGGGCGCAGGCCGCGGTCATCGTCTGGAATATCGTGCAGAAGAAGGAATAACGGTTGCGAAGAAACGGAACAGGCCATGTTGTATAACCGGGAGCTCCCGGGGTTATCTTTTTCTCTACGGGGTGGGCGACCTTGGTGGGGGAACCGGAGGGGTGGAATCGTCGGAATCGATCCGCTGATCTCCCCCTTGCCCCAGAGCGGCTATGCCTTCCGTATACCTGCCGTCATGGGCTTAACCTCATCGGGAGTCATTAATGAAGCGCTGCAGACGGAGCCCGATATGGAAGTCAGTGCCGTCAAGACCGGAAATCTGCTGGACGATCCGGCTGTGCAGGCCGTGATTCAGGAGGAGAAGAAGCATAAAGAGCCTCGAGGGTGAAGAGAGCCATTGCCGGAAAAGTTTCGTACCTGCTCTTGCTCTTGGGATGGACCTGTGTTAGGATGAGGATAACTTTGACAGAACGGAGGGTCACCGATGATTGACATGGCAGCCATCTTCCGCTTGGGAAGAATCCGATTGAACGTATGTGACACTAACTGAATAGTGCTCATTTGCTCTGCCTGTGTGCAGAGTGATCGGGAATGGTCTGCCTTGGTTGCTCAGAGGAACCCTAATATGTTGCGCGACAGAAGAGGGAGGGACGATGCCTGCCTCTTTTGTTGTGCCTATATGACGCAGCACCTGCCAGGAACGAAGCGCTGGATGAAGCCGCTTCTTCTTCGGCGAACGCCTTCATTCGTGCGCCTGCCTGCTCCGTAACGGAGCCTGCTGGCCGAGCGTCTGTAGCTCTACTAGGATATTGGCAGGATGGAAGGCTTGCGGGGTGACCGTGACTTCACGCGTGCCGTGCGGGGTATGCTTATATGCAGGGATGCTATGCTCCTTTGCGCTAAGCGGCTTCTTCGCGGGGCTCGTCTTCCGATGACTCGACGCACAGGCGGAATGCCTGTGTTTTTTTTGTATTGCTTACTCATGATTCACAATAATGATGATACGTACCCAGGCGAGGCTTGGGTGCGCAACGGGGGAATAAATATGGAACAACTTACGATACAGCCGCAAAAAGCGGTACTGGCCGGCGTAAATCTGAATCATCAGCCGGACTTCGACTACTCGATGGAGGAACTGGCGAATCTGGCCGCGGCCTGCGGCGTGGAGGTCGTCGGCGTCGTGACGCAGAACCTGAGCAAGGTTAATACGTCGCATTATATCGGCACCGGCAAGCTGCAGGATGTGGCGATAATGCTGAATCAGCATGAGGCGGATATGGTCATTTTCAATGATGAGCTGTCTCCGTCGCAGCTTCGCAATCTGGAAAAGGATCTCGACTGCAAGGTCGTCGATCGCACGCTCCTTATCCTCGATATTTTCGGCGATCGGGCTAAGACGAAGGAGGCCCTGCTTCAGGTGGAAGTGGCGGAGCTGCAATATATGCTGCCGCGTCTGGTCGGTCTCCGGGAATCGCTGGGCCGTCAGAGCGGCGGGGTCGGCACGAGGAACAAAGGGGTGGGGGAGAAAAAGCTGGAGCTGGATCGCCGCCGGATTGAGGAGCGGATTACCGCTCTGAACAAGGAACTCGAGACGCTTGTGGCCCATCGCCAAACCCAGCGGAAGAAGCGGAAGAAAACTGAGCTTCCGGTCGTATCGCTTGTCGGTTACACGAACGCGGGCAAGTCGACAGTGATGAACACGCTGGTGGAGCTGTTCACGGATTCGAAGGACAAATTCGTCTTCGAGAAGGATATGCTCTTCGCCACGCTGGATACGTCTGTTCGCAGCATCGATCTGGAGGACAATAAGACCTTCCTGCTGACCGATACGGTCGGCTTCGTCAGCAAGCTGCCGCATCATCTCGTCAAGGCGTTCCGCTCGACGCTCGAGGAAGTGAAAGAGGCGGACCTGCTGGTCCATGTCGTCGATTTCTCGAATCCGGAATATGAACAGCATATCCGCATCACGAATGAGACGCTGAAGGCGATTGGAATCGAAGGGATCCCGATGATTTATGCGTACAACAAGATCGATCTGAAGGAAGGCGCCATTCCCGAATCGCAGGATTCGAGTATTTATATGGCCGCCAAGCGCAAGCAGGGCATCGATGAATTGATCGCCGCCATTCGTGCCCATGTGTTCAAGGATTATGTGAAATGCGAAATGCTCATTCCCTATGATCAGGGACAGCATGTGTCCTACTTGAACGAGCATGCGAACGTCCTCGCGACCGAATACGAGGAGTTGGGGACGAAGCTGACCCTGGAGTGCCGTCAGAGCGATTATCAGAAATTTGCGCAGTATGTGTGCGAGGCCTAAGCCTAAGCTGAACCCAAAGAGCCGCTTCCTTGACTATCGTCAGGGGCGGCTTTTTTGCGTACTTGGGTTGGGGCGAAGATGGCTGGGAGGATGAAGCGGTTCCCGTTCAGGTCCGGTTCGAACGCTGCATCTGGCGATATTTTAAGGGGGTACATCCCGTCAACTCCTTGAAACTGCGCCCGAAATGGGTCAGGCTCTCAAAGCCGGCCCGTTCCGCGATATCTCCCACCTTGGCATCGGTATCCCGCAGCAGGAGGCGCGCCTCTTTGATGCGGACGTTGTTCACGTATTCGATCAGCGTAAAGCCGGTGCTGTCCTTGAACATTTTGCAGAAATAAGAGGGACTGATATAAAACTGCCGGGAGATGGAATCCAGCGTAATGCGCCGGTTGTAGTTCTCGTTGATGAAGTTGACGATGGCGATGATTTTGGGATGAACCTGCTGTGTGCAGCCTGCAAGCTGGTTTTGGCTGCTGTCTGCTTTGCGTTTTAAATAGATGAGCAGTTCAATGAGCAATATTTTGACATAATACGCATAGCCTGGGGGCTGGCGCACTGATTCATGCAACATCCGATCGAACAGCCCCTCTACCGTGCTCTGCTCGCTGCCGTCGAGACGGAGCAGATGCGTATCGGCCTGGAAGGTGGAGAACACGTCGAACTCCCCTTCCTTCGGAAGCAGGTCCGCGATGAATTCCCGCTTGAACTGAAGCGTGATGCGTTCGAAGACCGCGCCGCTCGAATTGACCAGCTTATGAATCTCGTTGACGTTAATGAACAGCAGCATGCCGCTCACCAGATGGTAGGTCTTATCCCCGACGAAGTACGATAATTCGCCCGAGACAAGATAGAAAATCTCATAGGCATCATGGTAATGACGCGAAGGCATGCTGGAACGGACCTTCCGTTCCCGGCTAATGTCGAATATATCCGATTCATAGAAATTCGTTTCTTTGGCTTCGGTCATATCCACAGGTGCTTAGCTCCATTGGGGGGATTTGCATCAGTGTACCGTAGAATAAGAGGAAAAACAAGGATATACAAGCGGAATCAGACCCATTTTCAACATATATTATTATCCTGATTATTGTTGATTGTTCTTGTCTCCTGTCAGTTGTTGAGTCGAAAGGATTAGGAAAAATGTCATAAAATCTGAATTCTATTCTAGTAAAAAAGGCGGTCTTGGTGGTATATTTAGACATATAGAAAAAAGGGGGTCTTACCTTGAGAAAGAAATCAGCAGCCATCAGTATGGCAACACTACTACTAGGGATGACGGTGGCTGGGTGCAGCGGCGGCGATTCCGCGACGGCCGAGCTGGAGAAGAAAATAACCGCATTGGAGAAAGAAAATGCGGAATTGAAAGCAACCTTGGGCAATACCGATGCGAGCAAAGCGGACGGCGAGAAGAAGGAGAACGCGGGCAACGACAGCACCGGCAAGGCAGAGGAGAAGTCTGGCCAGGATTCTGCTCCGGCAGACAAAGCCAAAGTGATTGAAGCGAAAAAGCCGCTCGAAATCGCTGATTTTGCCGAGCTGACCATTCAAGGAGCGAAGTTCGCCAACAAGATTACGCCGCCGAACCCGGACAGCTTCTACTCCTATTATGAAGTGAAGGATGCTTCCAACACCTACTTCGACACCGTGATCAAGGTCAAGAGCTTGCTCACCGAAGGGAAATCCGCGGATGACTTCGTGTCGGTCAAGGTCATCTACGACAATAAATATGAATATAACGCTTTTTCCACGATCGAGGAGAAAGGCGGGGCGGACTTTACCTATACGAATATTACCAGCATCGAACCGCTGAAAACGGGTACGCTTCATTTCATTGCCGAGGTGCCTGCCGAAGTGGCGAAGGATAAGAAGCCGATCCAGGTCATCATCTCAAGCAACGGTGAGGATTATACATACACTTATCGGTGAATATAAGTCCATTTTGTACAATAATGTGATATCGAATTCTGCATCCAAGTGCGGGCCTCCAGAAAGTAAGTGCTTCCTGAGAGGTTCGCATTTTTACTTTATCCGGCTCTCCGGCCTGCAAGACGACAAGGTGTTCTTCTTCTGACGCGGGCTGTTATGAGCGTCTCGCCGCAGTGGGCAATCCGCTTCACACCGTGCGGGAGTCCCGGGCGCTGAACCGCTAAATTACAAGGAATGGCTGCGGCTAATGCAGGCATACAATCTATCAATCGGGAATCGGATCTGTAACCTAGAAATGGAGGAGGCCGTTGAATGAAAAAGATAGGGATGGGCCTGCGCATTGTCCTGCTGGCCGGGGTATTGGCGCTTGCCTTGGCGCCGGGCGCTGCGAGTCTGGCGGCTGCGGCGTCTGGCGGTTCTGGCGCGGCAGAGTCGGCAGACCGGATCGCGGCCATGAATCAGGATGAGCGGGCTCAGTACTTCGAGCAAACGGCGCAGAGGCTGGACGAAGCGGAACGGAAGCTCGCGCAGTCGAAGGCGCTGTACCTGGACGTCCCGTATTCCAGCATCGACAGCAAGCTGCTCGACGCGAAGCTGGCTTATGCCCGGGCCGCCTCGGACGATAGCGGGCGCGACGCCGCGCAGCTCAGTCAACAGGTTGCGGCATTGGAGCGCTTCCTGACGGAAGCGGAGCACTTGAATACGGAGTCCCGCAAGGTGGAGCTGCGCGGCATACGGCTGCGGGTGAGCCCGAGCCCGGGCGATAACGAGTCCGGGCAGGTGCGGGAGCGGCTGGAGCGCATCAAGGCCGCGCATTTCAACGCGGTCTTTTTGGAGGTTGGGGATCGGGCGGGAGCAGGCGCGGACCCGAGAGCGTCCGGGTCCGCAAATTCGGGGGCGGCCGCGAACCCGGACGTGAGCCCGAGCGAGACCGCGAACCCTAGCGCGAATCTGGACGCGACCGCGAATCCGAACGCGAACCCGAGCACGAGCCTGGACGCGATCGCGAATTGGAACGCGGGTCCGGGCGAGACCGTGCATCCGAGCGCGAGTCCCGGCGCGACTGCGGCCACGAACCCGTTCCCGGCTAGCCCAGCTTCAGCGGCACGCCCTTCGTTCGCTGCGATGCAGGTGTACATCGAAGAGGGCGCGAAGCTCGGCTTGGCCGTATATGCCGGGGAAGCCGGCCCGTTCGGCGGCAAACAGGGCGCCGCCATCGTGGATATCCGCATCGGTGCGGAGACGGAGCCGTCGGCGGTAAGGAAGCTGATTCGGGAAAATGGAGCCGATCATGGGATTGGCGCGATCATCACAGGGGAAGAGGCGTTCTTCGCCGGCGGTTATGAACGTGAACTGTGGTTCGGCCTGTACCGGAGCCAGGCGGCCCTGCCGGAGCGGGACGCCACGAAGCCGGTCCGCGTGCTGCTGGAGCAGATGTCCCGCAAGGTGGGCGCGATCTATGTCCCGTTCGGCGGGATGAGCGGGGCAGCTGCGGAACGATACCAGCCGCTGCTGGACCTGCTGGCGTCGTCGCTCTCGCGCACGCCTGAATGGAGCGGCAATGCCGCCGCCTCGATGCGGGGCACCCTTGTGCAGCTGCGGGAATACATTCGCTTGGACACGGAAGTGAAGGCAGAAGTGCGGAATCGGCTGAACGAGGATATCGCTCAATGCATTGAGCTGCTGGAGGCGCATTTGGACGCGCAACGAGCAAGTGCCAGCGCAGCGGGAAAGGAAAGTGGCAGCGGAACGGGAATGTGACAACGGCTCCTGAAGCGGGGGGATGAGGCGGCACGGGCCGGGGTATGGCAAGAGGGCGGTGGCAGTTTGGTAAAGGCCTAATTGTAAACGCTTTATTGAGAGGGCTGCGTCGCAAGAGCCTGTATTTGCACGTTTACGGCGCGCTGCAAGAAGCTGATCCGTTGCTGCTCTGTCCGTGGCCAGCGCTGCAGAAGCTGATCCGCTGCGACTCTGTGCGTGGCCAGCGCTGCAGAAGCTGATCCACTGCTGCTCTGTCCGTGGCCAGCGCTGCAGAAGCTGATCCGCTGCGACTCTGTGTGCTGCCAGCGCTGCAGAAGCTGATCCACTGCGGCTCTGCGTTCGGGCCGGCGCCAAAGCTGCAAAAGTGCAGCAATTGTTTCTGGGCGGCGACCCCCATGTGCCAATCCTGCAAAAGTACAGCATTTTTCCCCTCGGATCGTGGAATGAAGCAGAAACTAGTAGAATTGATGTACTTTTGCAGGAATTTCTACCTCAATGCGCATTTTTTGGTGAAAATCCTGCTCCTGTGCAGCAATTTTCCCACTGAACTCGCGACCCCCACACCATACGTATCACGTCGCGAAGGAGGTGGGTGCGGAGAGCGGATACGGTAAGATACGGATGGAATATAGTTGGATACGGTTGAATAATAGTAGGGTAACGGATGGAATATAGTAGGATACGGTTGAATAATAGTAGGGTAACGGATGAAATATAGTAGTGTACGGATGGATTATATTAAGGTGCGGATGGATTATAGCAGTACGGTGGATTACAGTAAGATCCGAATGGGATATGATGAGATACGAATGGAATACGGTGAGATATGGATGGCATATGGTGATATGTGGATGGAATATAATAAGAGTAGTATACGGCAAGGATACATTGAGCTGCGGTACAGGAACAGAGAAAATAGGGAAACAGTATAGTCGGGGGAAGAATGGAACGGCATGTCTGGGGCATGCCGTTCTTCGCGTTCCGGGCTTCCGTTACGAGTGCAATCGGCCCCGGCTCGGTTACGAGCGTCAGGCCTAAGCTGGCCGCTGAATCCCAACCGAGCCCTCCAGCCCTACCGAGTCCGGCCGCTGCGGCGCTTGCCCCGCCGGTCGGGCTTTATTTACCGACAAGGACGAAGACGTTGCGGTCCGGCGCCTCCATGACGGCCACATGGCCCGATTCCGTCGGAAAAGGCTTGCGAATCCAGTTGATATCCGTTCTGGCGGACAGCGCTTCATAAGTGCCGCGCACGTCTTCCACGTAGAATTCTATGTCGGCCATTTGGAGATCGGGGTTATTTTGCAGGACGAGCTCGGAGCTCTTTTCGTCCGGGAACTTCATTCCGGCCAAGGTCCATGTTTCGCCGCTGCCGAGGGGCCGCTTGATGCGCCAATACTCCGTCAAGCCGAGCGATTGGTAGAACTCGATCGAGGTTTCGATGTTTGCGGTGTACAGGGCGACGCATTCCAGTCTTTTGAACATAGTTACTTCCTCCTAGCGGTTGTTTGTTGTTGTGCCGTGCTTGTGTCTACTGTATCATCTATATACGTCATAATTTGTCGTAGTTAAAAAAGAAGGTATGCTCTGGTTACAGAACAGCAGAACCTGGCTATGTTGACGATAAGTGCGGCACAGCAGGGCTAGGTAGGACGTGTTAACGATGGTTGCAGAACAACAGAACCCGGGTGCGTTGACGATAATTACAGAACAGCAGACCCCGGCTATGTTGACGATGAGTGCGGCACATCAGGACTAGGTTGGACGTGTTAACGATGGTTGCAGAACGCGGCGCGTTCACGATGAATGTGCCGGGAACAGAAGAGGAACGAGGCAACGGCGTATGCAAAAAGCGAAACGGCTTATCGAGTTAATGATGCTCATCAATCAAAAACAGCAATTTACGGCCCGCGAATTGGCTGAGGTATGTGACGTGTCGCTGCGCACCATCCAACGAGATCTGCGCGACCTGGAGGAGCTGGGTGTGCCGCTGTATGCCGAATTCGGGTCGAAGGGCGGGTACCGGCTCCTGAAGGAGAAGCTGCTGCCTCCGCTGACATTCACGGAGAATGAGGCGGTTGCGATGTTCTTCGCCTATCAATCGCTGCACGACTACGTGTCGGTCCCGTTCGGGGAGGAGGCCGTCTCGGCACTGTCCAAGTTCTACAGTGTTCTGCCCCCGAACGCGAAGCGGACCATCGACCGTCTAAAGGATTGCATTCAGTTCTGGGTCCCGCGGAGAGAGCAGGAGGCTCCTTTTTTGCAGCAATTATTGGAGGCGGCTGTCGAGCGGCAAGCGATTACGATTCGCTACGATTCGGCGCAGGGAGAGAATGAACGGG
Organism: Paenibacillus thiaminolyticus; assembly: GCF_007066085.1. Taxonomy (NCBI): domain Bacteria; kingdom Bacillati; phylum Bacillota; class Bacilli; order Caryophanales; family Paenibacillaceae; genus Paenibacillus; species Paenibacillus thiaminolyticus. Next base: position 4,972,066 of record NZ_CP041405.1, read on the forward strand.
ACATTGTGCCGCTTGGCTTATATGCGCATAACGGCTATTGGTACTGCCCGGCCTATTGCTTCCGGAGGCAAGCCTACCGCTTATTCCGCGCGGACTATATCAGAGCGCTGGAGCCACGGGAGTCATTGGAGCCAGAGATGCGGAGGAAGATGAAGAAGCTGATGACGCTGGAGCAATGGTTCCTGCCGCCTGTGCGACAGCATACCGTACCGCTGCGGGTGGAATTGACCCGTCTAGGTGTGCGGAAATGCGAGGCTGATCCTTGGCTCGATAAAGCGATCACGCGGCATGAAGACGGAACGGGCACAATCGATACCCGCATAGGCGAGGGCGAAATCGAATACTACGCGGAGCGGATATGCGGCTTGGGCACGGATGCCTTCGTGAAGGAGCCTCCCGAGTTGGTTGACTTTATCGTAGCAAAGCTGGAGCAGCTCCGCAGCCGGTACCGCACCGAGAAGGCTTAGTGCATCAAGCGATGGACGGATATGGGCGAACTCCCATATCCGTCTTTTTGTATGGATTTCGTTTGAGTACAGCCAAATTATTGGTTTTCAAGTAAACAAAGCCAAAAATTTCAGTGTTACCTTTACAAATGACAAGGAATAAACAAAAAAATAATGTAATAATCAACACAAAACAATATAAAACAATAATTTTTCATTGCGATATAGGTATGAAGGTGGTAGTATTTAAGTCAACAACAGGTTCTGTGGCTCTCGGCATAGGACCTGAAGGGCTTTTGATTACCTTAAAAAGGGGTGCAGGAGATGAAGTTCAAAGTGATGACCCGAATTGTGGCCGCCGTAATGGCCGTATCGCTTGTGTTAGCAGGCTGTTCGGCCGGGGGCGATTCCGCCCAAAGCAAGCCGAATGTGGACAAGAGCAAAATCGAAAATCTTCCTCAGCCTATTGCCAGCAAAGACGTGAAAGTGATGGTTATCCGCAAAATCGGAGGCGACGATCATACGGCGCAATTTCTGGCAGGCGCCAAGCAAGAGGGCGAATCGATGGGATTTACGGTGGACACGTACTCCGCGAACGGCGACACGGCCAAATTCCATGACGCGATAGCCCAAGCCCTGGAGAAGAACTATGACGGCGTCATTATCTCGCATGGGGACGACGCAGCTACGGTGGATGATGTCGAGAAGCTGACAGGGAAGGGGATTCCGGTCGTCACCTTCGACTCCAATCCGGACCTGGCCCGAATTGACGGCGTGACGCTGACCTCGCAGGACGATAAGCAGCTGGCCCAATTGGCGTTGGACAGCATGAACAAGCAGTTAAATGGAAGCGGTAACATCATTTATTTGTGGGTGGACGGATTCCCTCCGATGGTAAGCCGCAATGGCGTATACCAAGACTTTTTGAAGGCGAATACGGGTATTAAGGAGATTGAGCGCTTCGGCGTCGCGGCATCCGATACGTCGGTGCAGACGCAGAATGCCGTATCGGCGATGCTGACCAAGCACGGCCCAGGCCAGATTGACGCCATCTTCGCCACATGGGACGCGTTCGCCATCGGCGCGGCACGGGCCGTGAAGGAAGCCGGCCGGGACGAGATCAAAATTTACGGCATTGACGTGTCGAACGCCGATTTGCAGCTGATGCAGGAAGAGAACAGCCCATGGGCCGCCACGGCCGCTGTCGATCCGAAGGTAATCGGCGCCGTCAATATGCGCCTGGTCGCGAAGAAAATCGCAGGCGAGGACACGCCGCAAACCTTCGACCTCAAGCCGACGATGATTACGCAAGAGCAATTGAATTCCTCCGGGGAGAAAGTGAATATGGAGAGCCTCAGCAAGATCATCCCGGATTGGGGCGTAAGCACAGACTTCGAGGAGGACTGGATGCAAGCACTTAAGAAAGCGTATTCATCTAAATAAGAAGGGGACGGAGGGAAGCGCGCAAGGGCCTGCGCGGCCAACGCCGGATGGACGGCGCTTGCCTCCCGATTCCGTACAGGAGGTGGAGAGATGATTGGACAGCAAGCGGTTCGCCTGGATATGAAGCAGATTTCCATTGAGTTCCCCGGGGTGAAGGCGTTGGACAACGTGGATTTTACAACCGGGACCGGAACCTCCCATGCTCTGATCGGCGCGAACGGGGCGGGCAAGTCGACGTTGATGAAGGTGTTGTCCGGAGCCTACAACCATTACACGGGTGACATATTCATCGGCGGCCAGGCGGTTCAGATTCGTTCGCCGAAGGATGCGAAGGACTTGGGCATCCAGATCGTGTATCAGGAAGTGGATACGGCGCTCATTCCTTATTTGACGGTCGGCGAGAACATCATGCTGGATGATACGGTCAACGATATGGGGAAAAAGCAGTGGATTAACTGGAAGCGGATACACAGCGGCGCGAAGACGACACTCGAACGGATGAACGTGAAGGTACCGACGAAGAAGCTGGTCAGCGAGCTGACGCTTGCCGAGAAGCAGATGGTTCTGATCGCGCGGGCGATAACGAAGGAATGCCGCTTTCTCATTTTGGATGAGCCGACAGCGCCGCTCAGCCATGCGGAGACGGAGGATCTGTTCCGCATCGTGCGGGATTTGAAACAGAACAATGTCGGGGTCATCTTCATCTCGCACCGCTTGCCGGAGCTGTTCGACATATGCGACGACATTACGGTGATGCGGGATGGGCAATTCGTCGTCAAGAAGCGGATTGCGGACACGAATCCGAACGAGATTGTAGAGCGGATGCTCGGCAAAAAAATGGATGACCAATTTCCGAAGCTCCCGATCGAGATCGGAGATACCAATTTTGAAGTAAAGGGCCTGACGGATGGCGACAAGCTGAAAAATATCGATTTCTATGTGCGAAAAGGGGAAATCATCGGCCTCGCCGGACTGGTGGGCGCCGGCAAAACGGAACTGTGCAAGGCCTTGTTCGGCGCGTCCCGCGTTGTGGCGGGCGAGCGTGTGCTGCAGAAGCGGAAGCTTTCCATTCGAAATTGCAGCGAAGCCGTGAAGCAGGGAATCGCCCTTGTGCCGGAGGAGCGGCGCAAGGAAGGTATTCTCGTGCTGGAATCGGTGGTCAATAATTTGTCGGTTGCCAATCTGGCGAAGTTCTGCGCGTACAAGACGTTCCTGCAGTTCGGCAAGGAGAAGAAGGAGGCGCAGAGGCTGATTCAGGATCTGGGCATCAAGACGCCGAATGAGCTGGCGAAGGTGAAAAACTTGTCGGGCGGAAATCAACAAAAAGTGGCGATCGGGAAATGGCTGACGACCGAGGCGGAAGTGTATATTTTCGATGAACCGACCAAAGGCGTCGATGTCGGAGCGAAAAAGGACATCTTCAAGCTGATTTCACAGCTTGCGCAGCGGGGGAAGAGCATCATCTACGCCTCCTGCGAGCTGTCGGAGATCATCGGCATCACGGACCGCGTCTACGTGCTCTATGATGGCGAGATCGTGAAGGAGCTCCAGACGAGCGCAACCAATGAAGAAGAATTATTGTTCTACTCGACGGGAGGAAAGTAGCATGAGCATGAGCACAGGGCCAGGGCAACACCATCAAGTGAAGGCGGCCAAGTCTTTCGATTTCTTCGATTTTCTATATAAATACGGAACGATTGTCACGATTCTCATCCTGATTGCCGTGTTCGGAATCATGTCCGAGAGCTTCCTGATGCCTAGTAACATCATCAACATCTTGCGCTCGATCTCCATCGTTACCGTCATTGCGATCGGGATCACGATCTCGCTCTCGGTGGGCGGCTTCGACCTGTCGGTCGGTTCCGTGGCGTCGCTGGCCAACGCCGTCGTCATCTCCATGTTCGTCTGGCATTCGCAGAATGCATTCGTCGGCATCATTACGGCGATCGCGGTCTGTCTAATCGCAGGCCTGCTGAACGCATTCATGATCGTCAAAATGAAAATTCAAGACATGCTCATGACGCTGGCGATGATGTTCATCATCCAGGGGGTGGCGCTCACGTATACGCGAGGGGCGACCGTATCGCAGAACATGGTCATGCCGGACGGCACGTTCGCCACGGGCCAGATCGGCGCCTTTTTCTCGAAAATCGGCCAGGTGCCGTGGATCATCATCATTATGCTTGTCGTCGTGGTCCTCGTCCATATTTTCCTGAACTATACGAAGCATGGCAGGTACATGTATGTCATCGGCGGCAATATGGAGGCGGCCAAGCTGTCGGGCATTCCCGTCAACAAATATCGCGTGCTCGCCTATGTGTTGTCTGCCGGATTCGCGGCTATCGGCGGCATTATGCTGGCGTCCCGCGTCATGACGGCGGAAGTCAATGCGGGCGCTCCTTATCTCATGGACGCGGTGGCGGCGGCCTACATCGGGTTCTCCGTGGCGGGCGCCGGCAGACCGAACGCGTTCGGCACCTTCGTCGGCGCGGTGCTCATCGGCATTTTGCAGAACGGCCTGGTCATGATGTCGGTTCCTTACTACGCGATGGACATCGTGAAAGGAACGGTGCTCGCTTTTGCTCTGGCATTAACCTATTACAAACAGAAATAACGGGTGCAGGAGGAGATCGAAATGAGCGAATTCAAGACGTATTTCACGATGACCGAAAGCGATGTAATTCACTACGGCCTCAGCCAGCTTGATTACTTCGACCGGGATGCCGAGCTGTCCTGCAAGGAAATCGGGGACGGCAATCTGAACTATGTGTTCCGGGTCGTGGACGCAAAGACGGGGCGCTCGCTCATCATCAAGCAGGCCGGGCCGGTCGCCCGCATCTCGGATGAGTTCAAGGTATCGCCGGACCGCAACCGGATCGAGAGCGACATTTTGCGCATCGAGCATGAACTGGCTCCGGGACTGGTGCCGCAAGTGTACAAATATGATCCGGTCATGAACTGCTGCGTTATGGAGGATTTATCCGATCATGAGATACTGCGCACCGCCCTGCTGAAGCATAAGCAGTTCCCGCTGTTCGCCGAGCATATCTCGACCTTCATGGTTAATACGCTGCTGCTGACATCGGACGTCGTCATGAATCATAAAGAAAAGAAGGAGCGGGTGAAGGAGTTCATCAACCCGGATCTGTGCGGGATAACCGAGGATCTCGTCTATACCGAGCCGTTCTATGATTGCCCGCGCAATGATGTGTTCCCGCCGCTGCTCCCGTTCGTTAAGGAATATTTGTGGGAGGATGAAGCGCTGCTCCTGGAGACGGCGAAGCTGAAGTTCGAATTCATGAGCAATGCCCAGTCGCTGATTCACGGCGATCTGCATACGGGCTCCATCTTCGTGAAGCCGGACTCGACCAAGGTGATCGACCCGGAATTCGCCTTCTACGGACCGGCCGGCTACGACGTGGGCAATGTCGTCGCGAACCTGATCTTCGCCTATGTCCATGCGGACAGCGTCATGGAGGACGGCGCGGAGAAGGAACGGCAAAGGGACTGGCTCCTGTCGGCGATACAAGATATGATTGATTTATTCAAAGCGAAATTTGTGGCGGCGTGGAAGGTATCCGCGACGGAGCCATGTGCTTCCTACAAAGGCTTCGATCAGTATTATCTGGAGACGATTTTGCGGGATGCGGCAGGGGTCGCCGGACTGGAGCTGTGCCGGCGGACGCTCGGTCTCGCGCATGTCAAGGACATTACGTCGATTGCGGACGCGAACGCGCGCGCACGGGCGGAGAAGATGTGCATCGTCATGGGCAAGCGGTTCATTATGGAGCGCCATCTGATGAAGAACGGGGCGGACTTCATGAAGGTCATTACGGCCGCTGGCGAAGTGTACAGCAGATAAGGAGGTCATGGGACGATGGGAGACAACGGCGTGACAGCGACAATGATTCAATCGGTGACGTTGGATGATGCGAACGATACGCTGGTCATTCTGGACCAGACGGTGCTGCCGAATGAGAAGGTATTTCTCAAGCTGAAGGAATTGAAGGATATTTGGGACGCGATCTACCATCTGAAGGTGCGCGGCGCGCCGGCGATCGGCATTGCGGCGGGATATGGCCTGTATCTGGGCGTCAAGGCTTCGGCGGCGGCGACGAAGGAAGATCTGGCGGAGGATTTCAAGCGTGTGAAGGACTATCTGGCTTCCTCCCGTCCGACGGCGGTCAACCTGTTCTGGGCGCTCGATCGGATGGAGGCGCGCTTCCAGCGGGAGCAGAGCGGAAGCACCGCCGAGATCAAGGAAGCGCTGCGGGAGGAGGCCGAATCGATCCGGGCCGAAGACGAGCAAGTCTGCGAGCAGATCGGCCGCCATGCCTTGTCGCTGCTGGAGCCGGGCTGGGGCATCCTGACGCACTGCAACGCGGGGGCGATTGCGACGGCCAAATACGGCACGGCGCTGGCGCCCGTCTATTTGGGCGAGGAACAGGGATACGGCTTCAAGGTGTATGCCGATGAGACGAGGCCGCTGCTGCAAGGCGCGCGGTTGACGGCATGGGAGCTGCAGGAGGCGGGCATCGATGTCACGCTTATCTGCGACAACATGTCCTCCATCGTCATGAAGGAAGGCAAGATTCAAGCCGTCCTGGTCGGCTGCGACCGCGTGGCCGCCAACGGGGACACCGCCAATAAGATCGGCACGTCGGCTGTGGCGATTCTGGCGAAGCATTACGGCATTCCGTTCTATGTGTGCGCGCCGTTGTCCACGGTCGATCTGCAGTGCGCGACAGGCGACGACATTCATATCGAGTTGCGTCCGGATGAAGAGATTACGAGCAAGTGGTATGAAAAGCCGATGGCGCCGGCAGGAGTCAACGTCTATAACCCGTGCTTCGATGTGACGGATCACGAGCATATTACGGCGATCATTACGCAGCACGGCATTGCTTATCCGCCGTTCGCCGACAGTCTGCCCGCCATGTTCGCGAAGCAAGCATCGGGCAACTAAAACGGAAACGCTCGCTTAGAGACTGTACAGATCGAAAAACGGAAGCGGGCAAAACGGTGGAAGATGGATGAAGCAGTGAAATGTTGCGTGGATGCAGCAATTTCTGCTCTTTAAGACGCTATTTGATGAAATTCCTGCAAAAGTACATTATGTTCATTCGATTTTTGTCTTTTATTGATTGGATGGTCATAAATTGATGCCGTTTTGCAGGATTCCCAGTCACGGAGTACACGTTATAAAGGAAAGGTGTATTTTTGCAGTTTTTCCGCGAGTCGAGCTTTGAGAATGAGGGGGCTGTCTCACTGTAGTGAAATACTACTTGTGCGACGACCCCCTTCTTTTCGTTGTTTGTCTGCGTTGGATTCTGTTGGACTCAACGGCATCGCCGCCTGAGCTGCCTCAGACACATTCATGCAGCGAGATATTGCGCGAATCGAGGAACTCGTGCCAATCCTCTCCCAGCTGCTTGTCGGTGACGAGCGTATGGATGCGATCAAGCGGACAAATGCTGGCGAAGGAGGTGCGGTCGAACTTCGTGAAGTCCGCGACGAGATAGACCTTGTTCGCGCGCTCGACCGCGAGCCGGCGCACCTCTGCCTGCTGCTCGTTCGAATCGGTGATGCCGTGCTGCATGCTGACGGAGCGGCATGAGATGAAGGCCAGATCGAAGAAGTAGCTGTTCATATTCAGCTCGGCGTTCCGTCCGAGCGCGGACATGGAGCTGGAAGAGATGCCTCCGCCGATCATGACGAGATGGACGTTACTGTTATCGATTAAGGCGTTGGCGATTTTGAGCGAGTTGGTGACGACTGTAATGCGCTTATTCTCCAACTGCTGCGCAATATAGAGCGACGTCGTCGACGCATCCAAAAAGATGGAGTCGCCATTGGCGATGAATTCGGCGCACCGCTCGGCCATGCGCTTTTTGCCGTCGACGTGGATATGCTCCCGCAGGTTGACGTTCACGTCATTCTGCACCCCGTCCGGAACATAAGCTCCCCCGTATGTGCGTATTAGAACGCCCTCGTCCTCCAACTGCTTCAAGTCGCGGCGGATCGTTTCTTCCGTCACGTTGAACAGGGAGGTGAGCGCGGCGACGGTTACGCTCTTCTGCTCCATAATGATTTCTTTGATCTTGGCTTTTCTGGCTACTGGTAACATGTATCTATTCGCTCCTAAAAACAGACATTTTATTGTTTTTCATTAAGTATAACATACTTTTCTTCTGATAAAAGTACTGTGTTTTATGGGTTGGTTGTCGTTTGTATTCCGATAAAGGCCTGATTCCATCTAAATATAGAATGAAAAGAAGAATGATGATGAATTTTGCACACGGAAAACAAACATAAAACAATAAGAGTCAAAATGAAACATTGACAAACAACGTATGAAGTAGGAAAATGAATGACATAAAGTACGTGTTCAAAAGCGGACTTTTTGAACAACCTCATAAGGGTATGTGCATATGTGCATTCAGGGAATTTACAGGAGGTGACATCGTGCTAACCCAAGCAACACCCTACTATTCTGATTTTGAAGCGAAGAAAATGATCTGTGAAATCGGCAGAAGAATGTACCTCAAAAACTTCGTGGCTGCCAACGACGGGAACATTACGATAAAAACCGGTCCCAACGCGATCTGGGCCACGCCGACAGGAGTCAGCAAAGGCTTCATGACCCCGGACATGCTCGTCAAGCTGGATTTGGACGGGAAGGTGCTGGCCGGCAACCGGAAGCCGTCTTCCGAGATTAAGATGCATTTGCGGGTCTATGCGGAGAATCCGGACGTGCGCGCGGTTACGCATGCGCATCCGCCGGTGGCGACCTCGTTCGCGATTGCCGGCATCGATCTCGATCAGGCCGTATCTCCGGAGGCGGTCGTTATCCTGGGAACGGTCCCGGTCGCGCCCTATGCGACGCCGGGGACGCAGGAGGTGCCGGACTCGATTGCTCCGTTCTGCAAGGATTACAATGCGGTGCTGCTGGCCAATCACGGCGCGTTGACCTGGGGCAAGGACATCATTGAGGCCTATTATCGCCTGGAGTCGCTGGAGCATTACGCGCTGATGCTGATGTACTCCGGCAAAATCATCGAGCAAGCGAATGAATTGAATTGCAGCCAAGTGTCCGACCTCATCGAGATTCGCAAGAAGATGGGCATTCAGAGCGGAGGGACGCCAAGCTGCAAGCCGGAGGGGGCCGTGAAGCCGAGCCGCGGGGAAGCCCAGCCCATGAGAGAAGCGGACAAGGAAGAAATCATCAGTCAGATTGTCGCCAGAGTGACGGACCAAGTGCTTCAGAAGCTTCAATTGAAGGGGTGAACGAAGTGGGCATCCAGCTATCGGAATCGGATATCCAGAGCATTATTCAAGGCGTGTTGAAAAATATCGAGCAGAACTTGCCGGGCGGCCGGGCCGGACAGGCAGCAACCAAGCATGGGGCCATCAGGGATGCGGACGCCGGGCAGGCGCAGCCGGAAGCGGGGTCGACGAGCGCTTCGCCCGCAGAGAAGGGCGGCGAATGGGGCGTCTTCGCTGAGGCAGAGGCAGCCATTGATGCGGCTTCCGAGGCGCAGACGGCCTATATCCGGCAGTTCAATCTGCAGGATCGGGAGCGGTTCATCGCCGCCATCCGCCGCGCGACGCTTGAGCAGAAGGACGTGTTGGCGAGCATGACCTGGAAGGAGACGAAGCTCGGCCGCTATGAAGATAAAATCGCGAAGCTGGAGCTGACCGCAACCAAGACGCCCGGCACCGAAGACTTAATTGCGAAAGCGTTTACGGGCGATGGCGGGCTGACGTTGGTGAAGGAAGGCCCGTTCGGCGTCATCGGCGCCGTGACGCCGGTGACGAACCCGGTCGAGACGGTGATCAACAACGCGATCGGGATGCTGGCGGCAGGGAATGCGGTCGTCTTCAATGTGCATCCGTCCTCCAAAGCCTGCTGCGCTTACGCGGTGCAAATGATGAACCGGGCGGTGCAAGAGGCGGGCGGGCCGGCGAATCTGGTCACGATGGTGAAGGAGCCGACCAAGGATACGCTGGACGCGATTGCGCAATCGCCGAAGGTGCAGCTGCTCGTCGGAACAGGCGGCCCCGGACTGGTGAGAGCGCTGCTGCGTTCGGGCAAGAAAGCGATCGGCGCCGGTGCGGGCAATCCTCCCGTCGTCGTGGATGATACCGCTGACATCGAGCGGGCCGCCCAAGCCATTATCGCGGGCGCTTCCTTCGAGAACAACATTCTCTGCATTGCGGAGAAAGAGGTGTTCGTCGTGGACAAGGCGGCTGACGATCTGCTCTTCCACATGCTGAACCACGGCGCATACCGGCTGGACGACCGCGAACTCGAGCAGGTGATGAGCTTCGCGCTGGAAGTGAATGAGAGCGGGACGGCCAGCGGTTGCTCGCTCGATGCGAAGCGCGAATACCACACCGCGAAGGAGTGGATTGGGAAGGATGCGGCCCTGTTCTTGGATAAAATCGGCGTCATTCCCGACAAGGAGGTCAAGCTGCTTATCTGTGAGGTTGATTTCGACCATCCGTTCGTGCAGCTGGAGCAGATGATGCCGATACTGCCAATCGTGCGCGTCAGCGATCTGGAGGAAGCGATTCGCCTGGCCGTCCTGGCGGAGCACGGCAACCGGCATACGGCATTGATGCATTCGACGAATGTGGCGAATCTCGCCGCCTTCGAGCGCGCGATCGGCACGACGATCTTCGTCAAGAACGCCTCGTCGCTCGCGGGCGTCGGTTCAGGCGGAGAAGGCTTCACGACGATGACGATCGCCGGGCCGACGGGCGAAGGATTGACATCGGCCCGCACGTTCACGCGGAAGATGCGAAGCGTTCTTGCGGAGCGCGGAACCTGATCACCTGATTTCGGGAACAATCCCGGGCAAGAGAGGTAGATGACGATGGCAGAGGGCAAAGCATTGGGGTTCGTGGAGGTTCAAGGCTACAGCGTAGCCCTGGCGGTGATGGACAAAGCCTGTAAGACGGCTGACGTGCATATTCTAGGTATTGACGCGAACAACCCGCCGGAGAACATGCAGACGTCGATCCCGCTAATGATCCAGGTGAAGTTCAGCGGGACGGTCAGTCATGTGCAGACGGCGCTCGAAGCGGCACGGGAAGAGGCCTTGACGTATTTGCGCGAGGATCAAGTGATTACGAAGTGCATTACGTCAGGCAGCCCCGGCATCGCCTCCTTGCTGTCGAAGGGCAAAGTAGCGGTGAGATAGACAGGAAGCCGGCGTCCATGTCCGGTTATGGGCAGGAACAGGCTCGGGCTTCCCGGCAGGAAGGGGAGGGGGCGGCATGAAGCGTGAAGGGAAGCAATCTCTTGGCATGATAGAAACGATAGGCATCACTCCGGCTATCCGCGCGGCGGATATGATGGTGAAATGCGCCTACATTACCGTAGTAAGCATTGAAAAGTCAGGAGCGGGCATCGTGACGGTGCTCATTCAAGGCAAGCTGGATTCCGTTCAGGCCGCACTCGAGATCGGCGCGCTTGAAGCGCAAAATACGGGGGAGCTTGTCGCCGTCCATGTCATCAACAATCCGGATGACGGGCTCGCCGGGCTGCTGCCGTGCAATGGAACGGAGGGAACCCGAGAATGACGTATGATGCGATTGGCGTAATCGAGGCCCGCTATTTCGCGACGGCGCTGGAGATAACCGACGCGATGAGCAAGGCGGCCCAGGTGGAATGGCTCGCCAGCGAGAAGGCCTTGGGCGGCAGGCTGGTGACGATCATCGTCGGCGGCGATGTCGCCAACGTGAAGGCGGCGGTGGAAGCGGCCAAGGCGGTCTGCGCCGGCAAAGCGGCCAATCCGCTCGCCCATGCGGCGGTCATCTTGAAGCCTCATGCGGAGATCATGAAGTTCGTTATGCCTGCGCAGGCGGGGGAAGAAGAGCGTGCCGGATCTGGGGCAGCGGCGGCGGCTGCGGCATGGGACGAAGCCAAGGCATCGGCAGCTGCGGTATTAGACGAAGGCAAGACATCGGCAGCTGCGGCTGAGAAGAACAAGATGAAGGAGGAACAAGGAGATGAACCAAGCATTGGCGATTGTGGAGACAAGAGGCTTGACGGCGGCGATTGAAGCGGCGGATGCGATGCTGAAGGCGGCGAATGTGGAGATTGCGGGCACGGAGAAAATCGGCTCCGGACTTGTCTCGGTTATGGTTCAAGGCGATGTCGGCGCGGTCAAGGCCGCTGCGGAGGTTGGAGCCGAGGCGGCGCAGCGCGTGGGCGAATTGGTCGCTGTTCATGTCATTCCGCGTCCGCATGGCGATGTGGCTAAGCTGATTGCCGCAGGGAAATAAGCCGGGCAAGCAGGAGCGGCGTCATAGAACTTCATTTTCATATCCACAAGGAGGCTATCCAAATGAACGAATCATTAGGAATTATCGAGACGAGAGGCTTGACGGCGGCGATCGAGGCGGCGGATGCGATGCTGAAGGCGGCCAATGTGGAGATTGTGGGCACGGAGAAAATCGGTTCCGGATTGGTGACGGTCATCGTTCGCGGCGATGTCGGCGCCGTGAAGGCTGCGACAGAGGTCGGGGCGGAAGCCGTGCAGCGGTTGGGCGAGCTGGTGGCGGCGCATGTGATTCCTCGTCCGCACAGCGATGTGCTCAAAATTCTCCCATCCCTGAAATAAGCGGGATAACCGATCCAGCATGGCGGTGATAAATATGACGGAACAGGTTAATAAGGAACTAACGGATTATATTACGCAATTGGTTATGGAAGAACTGGAACGCTGCGGCTTGGCTCCTGACCGGGAGCCGCTCCGCTTCGTGCCTGTCGGCGTCTCTGCTCGTCATGTGCATCTGTCGCAAGCGGATATGGAACTGCTGTTCGGCACGGGCAAGCCGCTGACCAAGTTCAAAGATATTTCTCAGCCTGGCCAATACGCGGCGAACGAGAAGGTCACGGTTATCGGCCCGAAGGGAACGATTGAGAACGTTCGTATTCTCGGGCCGTTCCGCAAGCATACGCAGGTGGAGATTGCGGCCAGTGAAGCGCGCAAGCTGGGCGTTCAACCGCCCGTTCGCGAGTCGGGCCGGATCGAAGGCTCCCCGGGCGTACAGCTCGCCGGTCCGCACGGTGCCGTGACGCTGGTGCAAGGATGCATCATCGCCGAGCGTCATATTCATATGACGCCTGCCGATGCCCGCGCGTATGGCGTGCGGCATGGGCAGAAGGTGCAGGTGAAGGTGCCGGGCGGCAAAGGAGGCATTATGGACCACGTATCAATCAAGGTGCGGGAGGATTACGCGCTGGAAATGCATATCGATACGGATGATTCCAATGCCTTCGGCATCAAGCAGGGAGACGCGTTAGAAATATTGCGGTGAAAGCGAGGCTTATGGCAATGAAGATGGGCAAAGTGGTGGGCAATATGATTTCCTCCCGCAAATATGACGGGCTTCAGGGCTACAAGCTTCTCCTTATTGAATTATGCTATATCGAGCCGAAGACGTATATCGTCGCCGCCGACACCATCGGAGCCGGCCTTGAGCAGCTTGTGCTGGTGGCGGAAGGCAGCAATATTCAGCAAGCGCTGACGAAGCCGGCGCCAATCGACGCGCTTGTCGTCGGCATCATCGACAGCGAGCCTGGGCTTCCCGCCGACGCCCCGTCTAGCGGGTGAGGAGGACTTTCGATGAATGAACCATTGAAGGTATTGGCGGTTGGCGATGCGGCGGGCAGGCGATATGCTGTGTGTGCTGTACGAGGAGATCGGCGCGGCGTTCCAAGGGGGGAGAAGCGCGGATGAGGCGCTGAAGCGGGCCGAAGCGCGTATTCTCGCCATGCAGCAAGGAGGAGGCTGATCCTATGAAAATCATCATTATCGGCGGAGTCGCGGCAGGCATGTCCGCCGCATCCAAGGTGAAGCGGACCTCTCCGGAGGCGGAGGTCGTCGTGTACGAGAAGGGAAGCTTCCTGTCTTACGGCGCTTGCGGCTTGCCCTATTATGTATCCGGAGCCAACGATGATTACCGGAACATGATCGCGCGCACCCGCGAGCAGTTCGAGCAAGCGGGAATCCAGACCCGCCTTCGGCATGAAGTCCTGAAGATTGTTCCCGAATCGAAGCGGATTATGGTGAAGGATCTGGACAAGAACAAGGTATTCCTCGACCACTACGACAAGCTGATGATTGCGACCGGAACCGTTCCGATTGTGCCGCCCCTGCCGGGCAAGGATGTGCCGGGGGTGCATCTGCTGAAGACGCTGGAGGACGGCATCGCGCTAAAGGAAAAGGTCGCTTCACCGGACGTGCAGGACGTGGTCATCGTAGGCGGCGGCTATATCGGCATCGAGGTGGCCGAGGCGATGGTCGAGCTCGGCAAGCGCGTCCGGGTCGTCGAGCTGGGCGATCGTATCCTGAAGACATTCGATCCGGAGATTACCGGCATCGCTTCCCGGGAATTGGCGGACAAAGGCGTTAGCCTGAACATCGGGGAGAAGGTCGAGGCGATTGACGGAACGGAGCGGGTGACCGGCATTCGCACGGACAAGGGCAGCTATCCGGCGGATATGGTCATCTTGTCGGCGGGAGTCAAGCCGGCGACCGGCTTCGTGAAGGGGACGGGAATAAGATTGGCCCGCAACGGCGCCATTATTATCGATCGCGAGATGAGAACAAGCGTGGAGGACATCTATGCGGCGGGGGATTGCGCCGAAGTATACAGCCGCGTCATGGAGGAGAACACGTATATTCCGCTCGGCACGACGGCGAACAAGTGCGGGCGGATTGCAGGCTTGAATCTGCTGGGCAAGCATGAGAAATTCATCGGCACGCTGGGCAGCGCCGCGATCAAAGTGCTGGGCCTCGAGCTCGGCCGCACCGGCATGTCGGAAGAGGACGCGCAGCGGCTGGCGATCGACTATGGAACGGTATGGGTCAGCGCCGCCGATCATCCGAAGTATTATCCCGACCCGACACCGATTCATCTGAAGCTGATCTATGAGAAAAAATCCGGCGTGCTGCTCGGCGCGCAGGGAATCGGCGAGAAAGGGGTCGTGCTCCGCATCGATATCTTGGCGGTGGCGATTCATAACCGCATGACGGCGGCGGAGATGGGCATGGCCGATCTTTGTTACGCGCCGCCGTTCGCCGGCGTCTGGGATGCCGTTCATATCGCATGCAATGCTATTAAATAGGTGGTGGACCGAATGAGTCGAAAAATAATTTCCCTCCAAGAATCTGCCGCGCTGGTGCGTGACGGCGATATCCTTGCTCTCGGCGGCAATGTGCTCCACCGTGCGCCGATGGCGCTGGTGCGGGAGCTGGTCAGACAGCGCAGGCGCCGCCTGCGGCTGGTGAAGACGGCGGGGGCGCATGACATCGATCTGCTGTGCGCGGCAGGGTGCGTGCAGTCGGTCGATGCGGGCTTCGTCAGCTACGAGACCGAATACGGTCTGGCGATGCATTACCGCAAAGCGGTGGAGCGGGGCGAGGTGCAGGGGCATGAGCATGCGTGCTATACGGTCATCTGCGCGCTGCGGGCGGCGGCCTCGGGTGTTCCGTTCATGCCGGTGGCCGGCTTGAAGGCGGGGGATCTGATCGCCGCCAACGATTATTTCGAGGTCATCCCGAATCCGTTCGGAGATGAGCCTGTCACGGTGGTCAGCTCGATCGTGCCTGACGTGGCCGTGCTCCATGTGCAGGAATGCGACGAGGACGGCAACGCCGTCATTCTCGGCCCGAAGTTCGAGGATGTGCTGATGAGCCGCGCCGCCAAGCGGGTCATCTTGACAACCGAGAAGATCGTGCCGAAGAGCAAGATGCGGATGCGTCCCGACAGCGTCGATATTCCTCACTTCCTCGTCGAGGCCGTCGTTCACGCTCCGCGCGGCGCCGCGCCATGCTCCTGCGAGAAGAGCTATGAGGCGGACTCCAAAATGCTGGAGCGGTTCGTGAAGATGAAGACAGCGGCAGAGATCGAGGAGTATGTGCAGGCGTATGAGAGCAAGGATCGAAGCGGGATGAAGGCAGGTGGTCAGTGGTGAATCAGTCGAATCAAGAGCAAGCGGCTGCGAAGCAGGCACGGGTCAGCGACATCATGGTCTGTGCGCTTGCCCGCATGCTGCAGGACGGCGAGACGGTCTTTCACGGGGTGTCATCGCAGATGCCGATGGTCGCCATGATGCTGGCCCGGCAGCTTCATGCGCCCAATCTGGTGCATCTCAACATCCCGGGGGGCGTCAACCCTTCTTCCATTAAGAAGGCATCCTACTCCTCCGCAGGGGCGGATTTGCTGGCCAGCGCGGAAGCGTATTTTCCGCTGGAGCAGGTCTTCGACCTGTCGATGCGCGGCGGACTGGATGTCGCATTTCTTGGCGGCGTGCAGTTCGATGCGCGGGGCAATGTGAACGCCTCCGTCATCGGGGATTACCGTAAGCCGAAGGTCCGCTTGCCTGGCGGCGCCGGGAGCGCCGTGCTTATCCCGACCGCGAAGAAGGCGATTATATGGCGGACGAAGCATGATCGGCGCACCTTCGTCGACAAGGTCGACTTCGTGACGACACGGGGCAATGTATGGCGAATCGTCACCCCCTTGTGCGTGTTCGCGATGAAGGACGGGATGCTGATGCTCGACAGCATTCATCCGACTTCCTCCCTGGAAGAAGTCGTGCAGAACACCGGGTTCGAGGTCAAATACGATGAGCTTCGCTTCACTCCGCTGCCGACAGCCAGAGAATTAAGCGTATTGAAGCAGATCGATCCGTTCGATTACCGCTCAAGCGAGTTTTGATGACAATCCGCAGTTGAAGTCTTCCCTTTGCCGGGAGTGCTTGCTCTGCGGATTATTTTTATGGATTAGATCCTTCCTTTCTACCCCATTCAAGAAATTTCCCCCTCGCGAAGAGAAATTTATCCCATCAATTGTGGCAAGGTACAAAAATATTTAACATTTACATTAATATTACATTTAGAGGTAAAATGACCCAAACTAAAGACTGAATTTGAAAAGCCGCTATGTATTCGTTTTCTTGGTTATTCATGCGGTTTTACTTTTGCATGCCAATTAGGATAGGTTGAATAGTAGAAATGGCGTAATCTGTAAAGTAAGGAGGCGAGAGGAGTTGTTTCCGTTTGTTGAGATCGGCGTCAAGGAGCTTGGCTCTGACCTCAAAAAACGAGCAATTGCACCCAGAAATCAGCTGAATGTGAGATAGAAAAAGGAGTGAGTGCCATGCAGTACATTTTTTATGGAACAGCTGTGACGTTTCTGGTGTTTCAACTTCTGTATACGATCATCCCGTTGCTGTGCAGCAAGGTGAAGAAGCTGAATCCCGATCTTGCGGAAAAGTCGATTTCGGTGCTCGTGCCCGCTTATAACGAGGAGCTTACGATCAAAAATTGCATCGATGCCATGGCGGGCCTGCATTATGAGAACTATGAAATCATCATAATTAACGACGGTTCCAAGGACGCCACCTTCGCCAGGCTGGACGAGCTGCTCGAATTGGAGCCGGATGACCGGGAAGCGGACAATAAGCTGGCTTATAAACCGATCAAAGGATTTTACCGTTCCCGGCAGTATCCCCGGATCTACGTTATCGACAAGCTGAACGGCGGCAAGGCGGACTCGCTCAATGCGGGCATCGATTGCGCCGCATCGGATATCGTCATTACATTGGATGCGGATAGTATGCTGGAAGCGAACGCGTTGAAATATGTGAATCAATATTTTCATCAAGACGATGTGATTGCGCTGGGCGGCACGGTCAAGATTGTCCAGGGCGCAGAGAAGCAGGACGGCGTCATCGTGGAGAGGTTCCGGGGCAGAGGGCTCATTAAGAGCCAAATCATCAACTATATTCATGGCTTCTATGTCCGCAAATTAACGCAATCCGTCTTTAATTCCATTGTGGTCATTTCAGGCGCATTCGGCGCTTTTTACAAAGATATATTAATCCAGGTAAACGGATTCCGCAGCACGGTGGGGGAAGACATCGATATTACGCTGAAAATTCATGAGTATATGAAGGCGAAGCGGTTGAAGAAAAAACTAGTATACGCGCCGGAAGCGGTCTGCTACACCGAATGTCCGGAGAACCTGCCCAACTTCTATAAGCAGCGCATTCGCTGGCAAAAGGCGTTTGTCGACTGCATCTTAATTTACTGGTCGAAGCTGTCGCACAAATTTTCCTCTGGCGTAAGCCTGTTTTTTGCGATCGATGGATTTATGCTGGGCACCTTCTCGGCGTTCACGACGCTATTTTATTTGTCCCAGGCTCTCATTGCAGGCGGAAATGTCATTCATGCGCTTATTTTTCTGCTGATCAGCCTGGTGTTCAATGCGGCCCAGATCCTCATTTCCTTATATTTATGCAAAAAGTTTGGCAGCACGTATTCTTTCAAGGACTATGTGAAAATGTTCCTATTCAGCCAATACGAATTGCTGACCTACCGGAATTTGCTGCTCTACATTAATATTGCCGGGACGTTCAAATATTTTGACAATGATGAAGGCTGGGGCTTCGTCGAGCGCAAAGGCGTCGCCGCCATTAGCCAGAACATCGCTGCCGGATCAAATTAATGGAATGGAGGAGCACGCATGAGCAGCGTTTTTCACAATAAACGGATTTTATATGTAGATATATTGCGGATTCTATCTATTATCGCCGTCATTATTTTGCATTTTACCGCGGAATTGTTGACCAGCTCGAATGATTTCAACACCGCCTCATGGTGGATCAGCAATTTGTTTAATTCGATCTCTCGCTTTGCCGTTCCGGTATTTTTCATGATTAGCGGGGCGATGATTCTGAGAACCGAGATCCGATCCTATCCGGAGTTCTATAAAAAGAGGGTCGTGCCCTTGCTGATACCGCTTGTGAGCTGGTCGCTTATCTATGGCTTGTACAATCAGTACTATATATTACAAAGCAAGATGAATGCCTATGAGTTCGTGCTGGACTTCGGCTATCGGCTGCTGACGGACAGAACCTATGTGCATTTATGGTTCCTGTATGCCATTATTGCGATTTACATGACGGTTCCCTTAATCAGCAAATTAATCAAAACATGCAGCGAGCGGGATCTTCGATATTATTTGCTGCTATGGTTCATCGTCAGCATCGCCTATCGCTTCATCTCCGATGCCTTTTTTCGCGCTACCGATCAATATATCAACATTCCGATTATGAATATCCCGTTTTTCATGGGGTTTCTGGGCTATTTTATTTTGGGATATTATCTCTTTCATTACGAGCTGCCGCCGCGGGCGAAAAATATCGTGTTCAACCTCGGCATCGTCTCCTTCTTCCTGACTCCGGTGGCGACGTATTTTGTATCGCAGCGGAGCGGCGTGCTGGATGAGATGTTCTACGGCAACTATTCCATTACCACCTTCTTCATGGCGGCCGGCATGTTTATTTATTTCAAGGAAAAGGAAGAGCAGATCAGCGAAAAAGTGAATCATAAAATCCAGAAATTAATCAGTTCCGTTTCCAAGGCCAGCTTCAGCATCTATCTAATCCATCTGCTCATCGAAATGATGGTATCCGGCCGAACAGAAGTGCAGGCGACGGTGCCGGAGGCGGCGCTCAGTTTGCTCGTCAATATTGCAGTTATCTTCAGCATCAGCTACATCACCGTCAAGGTGCTCAATCTCAATAAAGTGGTTACATACGTATTATTCGGCGGAAGAGGGTAGAGCGATGAAAGTGAGCCTGTTGACGAAATGCTTTATGGTTGTGCTGCTGGCCGGCATGGGCCTGTATTTCTATCAAATCTCGAACGCGGGGGATCGGAAAGTCACCGCGGTCTATGTGGAAGCGTGGAAGGATTACAAGAATATCAAGCTGTCGGAAAAAAATGTGGATATTGCGTTTATCGCCTTTGCCAAGATCGATGGCACGAATATTTATTTTCATGAAGACGGGACGACCAATGATCAGATCAAAGAAAATATTAAAAAGCTGAAAGAGCAAAATCCGAAGACCAAAATGGTCTTGGCGGTGGGCGGCTATGGCGCGGATGGCTTCTCTGATGCTTCCTTGGACGGCAACCGCTATCTGTTCACCGAGAGCATCATCAATATGGTGAAGGAGCTGGAACTGGACGGCGTCGATATCGACTGGGAATACCCGGCGTTCCACGCTTGGAATACGCAGAAGGCGCGCCCCGAGGATACGCAAAATTTTACGAGTCTAATGAAGGAATTACGAGAAAAGCTGTACCGGCTGCCTCACCCCAAAAACAAAAAATATCTGCTCACCTTCGCTTCGGGCACCCAGGACTGGTACTTCCAAAATGTCGAGGTCAACAAAGTCGAAAACTACGTCGATTACATCAACGTGATGACCTACGACTTCACCGGCAGATGGTCGGATACGACCGGGTATAACTCGAATCTGTATCCGGATCGCGGCAACAAAGCCAAGCACAGCATCGCTCAAGTCATCACGATGTACCTGGAGCATGAGATTGACAGCAAGAAGCTGCTGCTCGGCGTCCCGGCCTACTCCTACGGCTGGAAGGACGTGAAGAGCAAGACGGACGGATCCTTTTCCCCCGGCAAGCCGATCGATATCGACAAAACGGATCTCAGCTACAAAACAATCGAGAAATCTTACCTGAACAAAAACGGCTATAAGCGCTACTACGACGATCATGCCAAGACGGCCTACCTCTATAACGGCAGCACGTTCATCAGCTATGAGGATAAGGAGGCCCTGGCGGAAAAAGTGAAATACATCAAAGCCAAAGAGCTGGGCGGGGCGATGGTCTGGGAATACTCGCAGGACGCGGAGGACGGGATTGTGAAGTTTTTGGGGGAGAGTTTGAATAAGTGATAAGAGAAAGTACAAATGGACTAGAGGAGCGCGAATATCGTGCTCCTTTTACCGCTGGGGTTGTGGTGGTGGTGAAGGTTCTCATCAAGAAAAAGAATGCCAGACTTATGATGGAAGAGAAAATAAGACAGGCTGAAAAAGATACGATTAAGCTGGCTTCCCGGCGCAGCGGCTATCTTACGGCGGTGGACCTGACGTTGTATAGCGACATGACCTTGAAAGAGTCAGAGCTCATGCTAGAGCGGCTAAAATCTCAAGGCATTTGCGCTTTGCGGGTTGCCGGCAATGGGACTTTTGTCTATGAATTTGAATCGATCCTGACCTATGAGGAAAAGAGACAATCAGAACGGGTTTGATAGTGGGGGCCTATGGTAAAATCTTCATTTCAGAGTTTCCTCGGGGTTGCAGGATACCTTAGGAGGTACTGCCATCATTTTCTTCAATAAGATCAATTATCTCCCGAATATCGTCGATGCCCAGCGCGTTGGCGATTTTTTCGATATGAGCGAAATTGATGTTCGAGCGTTTACCATTCGACAGTTCACTTAGTGCAGCATGGCGGACATCTGCTAAGCGGGATAATTCCCGCAGCGATATTCCGTATTTTGTGGTTAGCCCAGCAATTTTTACTACGACTTTTTTGCCCATTTCGGTGTCCTCCAAGCTTACATGATTTGACTATACGCATCAACGTACCATATAATAAGTTTTGACCTGGTACGCATATGCGTATAACAAAGAGGGACAAGAAATAATGGAGGAAATATCATGCCAGACTGGGTTAAGGAAGCGCTTTGTCAGCGTCTTGAACTGCTTACAGTGAATGCCGAGATGTTACATGATGTCCTTCACCTAAAAACAAATTCAGAGCAAAGTGTTTACATAATCAATGTGCTCAATGGTCAATAGACTGTTGAGTTTTTTTATTTTCCATCATAAATCGACATGGAAAGAGGAACTTCTTCCAAAATCTCGAAACATATTATATAAGTCTTCAGATATAGTCTTACGTTCCTAGCGGGAGGAATTCTTTTATCGTAACACTCCTACAACTAACAACCAAAATATTTTCATTCAGGTGAACGCCATGACTTTACCAGTTGAACTCCAGGATATTTTCAAGGTCAAACAAAAATCATATAAAATGGTCCTAATCCTAGCGCTGTTGTCAGAAATGAAGGAATTAGGTCAAAGTAAGGTGCCGTTTGGACAAGTTAGAGAACGCTTCTTAGGTATGTTACAGGAACGCGAACGAAACGGCCAGCGTGTAGACGTGCCACCGTTAAGTGTGGGATCTCAATGGAAAGAAATAAAAGTGAGTCAAATCCATACGATTATCGAGAATCCTCTTAACGCGTTATCCCATATCCTTGAGCATGATAAATTAGAGCAAACGCTAGAGTTTAAGCACGATCTACTCAGTCAGTGGAGTGAGCAAGTGCTTGATGAGCTTCAGCAATATGCTGGACGTGAATTAGAAGAATTTTATCAAGAACCTGACCATGGCTGGTCCTTACGAGAAGCCCTTCACCACATCATGGATAATTATCTACAATCGAAGACAGAGCTGTTCAAGGGTAACCATTTAGGCAACATGGTACGTAGAACGATTCCAAGCGAGTTAAAAGGATTCTCGTTTATCTATGAACAATTAAAGGTTCAAGGCTCAGTTGGACAAGGGAACTGGGCTAATATCCCTTGGATTGCGATAATGGATAATCGTGTAACGACGACTACGCAACGTGGGGAGTACATTGTTTACCTTTTTGCAGAGGATATGAGTGCAGTCTATTTAACCTTTATGCAAGGGGTTACGATTCCTTTACGGGATTATGGGAAGGTAGAAGGTTATAAGTATCTTCGACATAGAGTTGAAGAATTACGAGAACAATTACCTTTGATTGGGATGAATAAAGATGACAATATTCAATTAACATCAGGAGGTCTTGGCTACGACTACCAGGTGTCCACTGTCGCCTACTACCGCTATGATCGAGATCAACTTCCTGACGATGAGGAACTCATAGCAGACTTACAAAATGTTGTCGAGAACTACAGGCAATACGTGGAGGAGCATATGAACCAAGAGCAATTAACTTACGATGAAACAGAGGAAGACCAGGAGCATTCTGAAAAGCCTCTTATCGTCGCTGATGAGCTACAGCGTATTCAGGCGTATATTCGCCACAAAGGCTTCTCCTACCCTGAAAACCTTATCGCGAACTTCTACTTATCTTTGAAGACGAAGCCGTTTGTTATTTTGGCAGGGGTGTCAGGTACAGGAAAAACGAAACTCGTAAAGCTGTTTGCAGAGGCGTTAGGGGCAACAGCATCCAATCAGCAGCTTACGCTTATTCCCGTACGGCCGGATTGGAACGATCCTTCTGATTTGATAGGCTATAAGGATTTGTCTGGATCATTTCGTCCAGGACCGCTTGCTTTAGCGCTGGAAGAAGCGTTGAAGCCTAAAAATTGCCGCAAACCCTATTTTATTTGCTTGGATGAGATGAACTTGGCACGGGTAGAGCATTACTTTAGTGATGTACTTAGCGTGCTAGAGACGCAGGAATGGCAAGCCGATCGTATTGTAACAACGCGCCTTCTTCAGCCGGAGATGCTATTGCAGGAGGAAGATCGGGCTCGCTTCAGTAATTTACATATACCTGATAACGTCTATTTGGTTGGAACGGTGAACATGGATGAGACGACACATCCTTTTAGCAAAAAGGTTTTAGATCGGGCCAATACCATCGAGTTTAACTATATTGCTCTTGATCAATACCCTGACCTTGAGGAATCGGCTGAGTTACTTGTAGAGCACTCTGTATCCAATGTTTTTCTGCGTAGCGATTATTTGCAGTTAGTTGATGTGTATCATGAACATCGAGAGTTCGTTCAGTTGGTTACAGAAAAGTTGGTCCGAATCAACCAAATTCTCGAGCCCATTCATGCGCAAATCGGTTTTCGGATTCGGGATTCGGTATGCTTCTATATGATCTATAATAAGCAGTTCGGATTAATGAGCGAAGACGAGGCTTTTGACCACCAGTTGCTGCAAAAGATTCTTCCCCGAATTCAGGGTAGCAGCATGTCAATTAAGCGTGCACTGCTTTTGCTTATGAAGGAGGCATTAGGGAAGGACTTCTCAATCGATGAACATATGGAGGATTCATCCCCATTGTACCTGCCACAAGATTGGGCCCAAGCACGTTATCCACGCAGTGGACGGAAGCTAGGCTTCATGTTAGGGAGGTTAGAAGAAGATGGCTTCACCTCATTCTGGCTCTCTTAAGGAAGTCGTGGAGCTCCTACGGATTGAAACGAACTTGTTTACTTTATATATTCAGGGGAAACCATTTCATCCTACGGTAGAGACGCTCCAACTGCATCGTAATTCTCATCAAGAGTGGGTTGATACTTATGTTCACGTTACTGCTGCTTCACGTGTTCAAGTTGAAGGAGTTCATCTGTATTCCCCCGTTGATGGAGAAATGCGAATCTGGCAAAAAGGTGATGCTTGGGTACCACTCTTCTATGAGACACAAGCTTATGAGTTAGTTGTAGAAAAAAAGGCTGATCTACCGCTTACCTTCTATCACGAGCACATTCAGCTTCGTCAGGCAGTCAGACCGTTAGGGAGCCGTATTTTGTCAGGTATTCTGCGGTTTACGAATGAAATCGGACTCACCGAGTTGGAACTTCAATTGTATGGAGAAACGCTGCTGCGCATCCAGCTCGAGATTTTCCCTTCCAAACTGGATTATAAACATGATTATTTGCTTATTTTGAATGAGGTGAATGCCCAAATTTCAAACCTAGCGTTTGATTTTTTGCGTAAAACCTTTCATTTCAGTGGTCTCAAGGAGACGAAGCATCAGAGCTTGACCGAGTTTTTCGTTATTCTTCAGCAGCTTTTTACTCAAATGCTGGAGGCAGTGGGGCGCATTCAGGCAGCCCCGCACACGAAGCTTCAAAGCGAGTACAGTAAAGTAGAGGCGGCTCGGATAAGAAGGGCAGACAAGGGCAATGCAGAATATGTAGCGAAGCATCCTCACTTGCTGCAACAAGCTAGTGCGAATGGAATTATCTCTATTCATGACAAACGTTATAACCCTTCACACTTGTTGGAGCAAAGGCGGCGGGTATCGTTCGATACACCTGAGAACCGATTTGTCCGGTGGGTGTTCTTACGAATGGAGCAAAAGTTGAAACAGATTCGGGTAAGTCTGCTGAACATGCAACGAACTCGTGATGAGCATCTACTCCGTCGACTTGACCAGATGCACAATCAGATTCGGCGAGTGATCCAGCAAGATTTTCTTCAAGTTGGTGAAATGAAGCATATGTCGCTTTCCCTTGTGTTGCAAATGGCACCGGGATATCGCGAGGTGTACCGGTACTATCTCATGTTGATGAAAGGGTTATCTATTCAGACTGACTTGTTCCGGTTGTCGGTGAAGGATTTAGCGCAACTGTACGAGTATTGGTGCTTCCTGAAAATACACCACTTATTAAGTGAAAAATATGAGCTTATCCAGCAGGATATTATTAAAGTAAATCGAGGCGGGCTATTCGTGACGCTGGATCGGTCGCGAAAGGCAACGGTGAAATACCGTAATCCTCGGAACGGGGAAGAATTTACTCTTTACTATAATGCCCTCCCTGCAGGAGAGGTTAGCAAGACCCTATCGCAGCGGCCAGACACGGTACTAACGTTGAAGAAAAATGAGTCAGCCACGGAGTACAAATATATTTTTGATGCTAAGTATCGCCTGAATCCGGCCTACGAAGGCACGCCCTATTGGTCTAGATACAAGCAACCTGGGCCAGAGGAAGAAGACATCAATACGATGCATCGATATCGGGATGCGATTGTATATGAGGACCCTGCTAATCAGACGTATGAGCGTAGTATGTTCGGGGCGTATGTGTTATTCCCGTATGCGAACGAGGAGAAGTTCCAACATCATCGTTTCTATAAGAGCATTGAGTTGATTAACATCGGGGCATTTCCGTTTTTACCAAATGCAACGAAGCTGATGGAGAAGTTCTTAGACGAGATAATAGAAGATAGCCCAGAAAAGGCCTATGAACGTTCCACACGGCCAAGAGGGACTGAGCAATACTATACAGACAAGCTATCGGGCAAAAATGTACTCGTCGGTGCCTTAGGCCGAACAGCCAAGCAGCAGCTAGAAGCATCATTAGCGAATCACCATTACCATATTCCGCTGCAGCAGATAACGGATCATCGCCAGCTTACCCAAATCGAGTATGTGGCATTATATCAGTCAATGAAGCAATTTGGGAGTGAAGCGGGTATACGATATTACGGCCGTGTTCAGGAATGGAAGGTTCTGCACCGTCGCGAAATTACGTACATCCAATCCAGCCGTGGGGTGGCGGATGAACTATATGTACTCTTTACCGTGGAGCAATGGGAGAAGCGGGAGCAACCAATTGTGCCGGGAGGACATTACGTGTATCACACTTTGTTTACGGCGAAGCCGCTTTTTGACCGTGCTTGCGAAGTAGCGGAGCTTCGGTTAGAAAGTGAAGCGGACATACGGCTATGGCGAGAGGCACGCCGTCAAGGCAAAGCGAAGGTCAAACTAGATCAAGAGCCCGTAGATTTAGCTACAAAGGTAACGCAAGTCATTCAAGAGGATGAAGATAGAGGTGACTCACCTTAAGGGCTCAAAGGCACAGCTTCTCAGACCAGAAAGTTCTGTAAACCAAACAGCATCATCACGATACCTGCGATTAATCCCACGACCCCGCGAATTTGAATAATTAGCAATTCGTCATCGGTTGTTTCATCGAAGATGGATTTGAATATCCACGCATCGGGTTTTTTGATAGCAAGCAAGCCCAGTGCAAGCAGACCAGCACCGAGTATCTCTATGATGATACCCTTCGTAATCATTTGATCACCTCTTTGTAGATTGATACGAAGAATATAGGGATATGTTCCATTATCCGGTAACCATCCATCCTCAGCCGTGCCGTTCCCCCGGGAACCACGGTTTTTTCGCGCTCCGCAACAGTTGTATACGTAAGTAAACACCGGTATATAGCCCGAGGCTGAAAGCGCTACCTATAATGGAGATAGAAAGAAGACATAATCATGTCATTCAAAATGGGAGGGTCAGACGTGAAGAGAGTGCGGTCATTCGGATTGATTCTTACGCTCATCTTGAGTCTCGTGGTAACGGCCTGCAGCAGTCAACCGGCGGAATCGCAGCAGCCGGCAGACAAGCCGGCGGATAATGCTTCGGCAGGCACCCCTGCAGCTTCGTCGGAAGATACCGTCTTGGAAATATCGACAGTACGTGCGCAAGACCCGTATTTGAAGTTTGATGAAGGGGAGAATTTCGATAAAAACGCCGTCTATGATGCCTACGAGAAAGACGTCGGCGTCAAAATCACGAACCAGTGGGTGGTCGATGGCGTCGTGAACGGCGCTCAATTCCAGGAGAAGCTGAAGATGGCGATTGCCACCAATGACATTCCTGATTTCTTCCCGGCGACTCCGGCGCAGGTGCAGCAGTTGATCGAGGCCGATATGATTCAAGACTTGACCAGCGTGTACGATCAATATGCGACCGATGAGACGAAGGAGTTCATGCAGAAGGACGGCGGCCTGCAGATGAAGTCGGGCACGTTCGACGGCAAGCTGATGGCCATCCCGCAGACGGGGAACCCGTTTGCGCCGCAGCTCGTGTGGGTCCGCTCCGATTGGCTGAAGGAGTTGAGCCTGCCGGAGCCGAAGACGATGCAGGATCTGATGACGATTATGGAAGCCTTCGCGACAAAGGATCCAGGCGGCACGGGGACAGCCTACGGCCTGGCGCTGAATAAGAAGTTCGATGAAGGCGCGCTGGGACTGGTCGGCTTCCTGAATGGATACCATGCCTACCTGAATCAATGGATGGAAGACGGCCAAGGCGGGTTGATGAACAGCGATATTCAGCCGGAGATGAAGGAAGCGCTGCGCGCGCTTCAGGAGATGTTCAAGAAAGGCCTGATCGACCCGGAATTCGCGGTCAAGGATATGCAGAAAGCGTCTGAATTCATCTTCAGCGAGAAGATTGGCGTGCTGTATGGCGCGGAATGGACGCCTGCCCATCTGGCCCAGGCTGCCGTGAAGGACGGCAAGGTTGTGCAGGAATGGAGCGTATACCGTCTGCCTTCCATTGACGGCACGGAAGCGTCCACGCAGATCGAATTGGGGACGGAGAGCTACTATGTCGTGTCCAAGAACGCCAAGCATCCGGAAGCGCTGATCAAGCTGCTGAATCAATGGATCGCGGTCGACAATCATCCGACACCGGAGCAGAAAGTATATGAATACGGCAAGGATCTGAAGGAAAAAGGCAATAACTACTGGCTCCTTAACCCGGTCATGGCATTCAACCTGACGACCGATAACGGAGAAGTGCTGCCGAAGGCGATTGAGACGAAGGATGAAAGCTTGCCGAAGACGAAGGACCAAAAAACGCGCTTCGAACGGGCGATGAAATACGTGAATGGCGAAGATATCAGCATGTGGTGGGAATACCTCATCTCCGGACCGAACGGCGCGGTGTCGAACATCCCTTACTTGAAGGAGCACCATCTGTTCCATCAGAACAAGTTCTGGGGCGCGCCGACACCGACGATGGTGGAGAAGCGGGAGATTTTGAACCGCAAACGCGATGAAATCTTCATGAAGATTATTATGAACCAAGTCTCTATCGATGAATTCGACAAGTTCGTCGCTGACTGGAAGAAGCTGGGCGGAGACGAGATTACGAAGGAAGTCAACGAATGGTATGCGAAAAATAAGTAATCGGTTGTGACCGGCAGTCGTGAACCAAGAACTTCCATTCAGTATGACCAAGTGACCAAGCTAACGTGCTGTGCGGGGAATCGGAAGGCTTCGATTCCCCCCTTTTTCTAATTACTCCAAGCAGGTGATGCATAATGAATCAATTGTCTCGGATGTGGAAGCGAGAATGGCCGCTGCATATCATGCTCATTCCTGGGCTCATCTTCGTCATCCTATTCAGCTACATTCCGATGGCCGGCATTTTGATGGCCTTTCAAAAGTATATCCCGACCAAGGGGCTGTTCGGCTCTCCGTTCGTCGGATGGAAGAACTTCCAGTTCCTGCTCGATTATCCGGACATCGGACGAATCGTGTTCAACACCTTGTATATTGCCACGATGAAAATTATCGCGGGCCTCATCGTCCCGATTACGATCGCGATCTTGCTGAATGAGCTGCGCAAGGAATGGGTCAAGCGGGCATTCCAGACCATGGTCTATCTGCCTCACTTCTTATCGTGGGTGCTGCTGAGCGGCATTGTCATAGACGTACTATCTCCATCTACAGGCATATTGAATCAGTTGCTGGGGCTGTTCGGCGTGAAGCCGATCTTTTTCCTCGGAGACAATAGCTGGTTCCCTTACGTGATGGTCATTACGGATGTGTGGAAGGAGTTCGGCTTCGGCACCATCATCTACCTGGCTGCGCTCACCAACATTAATCCGGCGCTGTATGAAGCCGCAGAGATTGACGGCGCGGGGCGCTGGAAGCAGACCTTGTACGTAACCTTGCCGGGGATGATGCCGATCATTGTGCTGATGCTTACGCTTAATATCGGCAATGTGCTGAATGCGGGCTTCGACCAGATCTTCAACCTGTACAGCCCGCAAGTCTATGAGAGCGGGGATATTATCGACACCTTTGTCTACCGGATGGGGATCGAGCAGGCACAGTACGGATTCGCCACGGCGGTCGGATTGCTGAAGTCGGTCGTTTCGTTTATTTTGATTTCCGTATCCTACGTTCTGGCCTACCGCTTCGCCAATTATCGCATTTTCTAGCAAAGGAGAACGGTCATACTTATGAAAAAGTCATTCGGCAGACGACTGTTTCTGGGCTGCAACTTCGTATTTCTCGCGGTGCTGTCGCTTCTGTGTCTCATGCCCATCATTCATATCCTCGCGATTTCCTTCAGCTCGGGCAATGCGGCATCTGCGGGCAAAGTACTGCTCTGGCCGGTAGAGTTCACGCCGGCGGCGTATCAGAACGTGTTCGGCAAGCCGGAATATTTGCGCGCCTTCTGGATTACGATTCAGCGCGTCGTATTAGGCACCTCGCTCAGTATGTTCTTGACGATTTTAACGGCTTATCCGTTATCGAAGGAAATAACTCAATTCCGGATGCGTACCCTTTATGTATGGGTCTTCGTCTTTACGATCCTGTTCAATGGGGGATTGATTCCGTGGTATATGACCGTCAAGGCGGTCGGGCTCATCGATACAATCTGGGCCTTGGTGCTTCCGGGCGCGATTCAAGTGTTCAACATCATTTTGCTGCTTAACTTCTACCGCAACCTGCCGAAGGAATTGGAGGAATCGTCGAAGATTGACGGGGCGGGCCATTTCACGACCTTGTGGAAAATCTATGCGCCGCTCTCTCTGCCGGCACTCGCCACGACGGGCTTATTCACCATCGTCTGGCATTGGAACAGTTGGTTCGACGGAATGATCCTGATGAACCATCCGGACAAATATCCGCTGCAGACCTTTTTGCAGTCGATTATTATCAAGATGGATCTTCGCTTTCTGAAATCCCAGGACATCGAGTTAATGCAGCAGCTGTCCGACCGGACGAGCAAAGCCGCGCAAATTTTTGTCGCCGCTCTTCCTATCCTGGCGATCTATCCGTTCCTGCAGCGGTTCTTCATTAAAGGAATTGTGATGGGGAGTGTCAAAGAGTAATAGTTCAACCCGATCAACTCACTCCTGGGGGAACGCGCGATGAAGCTGTTATTCCGATGGAAAGACTCCTCGATTTTTATGAAAATGATGGGCGTGTTCCTGATTGTGCTGCTCCCCCTCATGATGATTACATGGTTCATCAATGAACGGGGGGCGGATAGCATTCAGACGGAAATATCGCATTCGACCTTGAACACGACCAGCTTCTACCTCGATTCGCTGGATAAAGAGGTCCAGCGCATCGTGCAATATTTGCCGAACTATGTAATGGATAATGATCTGATGGAGCTGGCGGCGCTCGGCACCGATCTGACGTATTATGAGCGCGCGCACAGCATCACGCTCATTCAGAAGCGGCTTGACCTGATGAAGAATTCGAGCCCGTTCATTCGCGAAGCGAAGGCGTATGTGCCCAAGCTCGGGCGCACGCTGCTCAGCGTGCAGTACGAGACAGGGATGAGCCAGGAGGAATATGCCGCGATGCAGCATAGCGGGCCCTTCTACGACGACCCGTTCATCTACTGGAACGATCGCCTGTTCCTGACGATGCAGTATCCGACCAATACGTTCAAGGATCCGTTATATGTCGTCGGCGTGGAACTGTCTACGCGCAAGATCAAGGAAGCTTTAGAGCAAATCACCAGTTCATTGGGCGGCGAAAGCATGCTGCTGAATATGGAGCGGGGCTGGATGATTCGCAGCAATGACCGCTCCAAGCTGGAGGAGCTGGCGCTCACCGAATTCGTACGCGAGAAGCAGCTTGCGGGAATGAAGCAAGGCTATGAGATGGTCGAGTTCGGAAGCGAACGCTATCTTACCGTCTTCAAGTATTCGGACGTATGGAAGTCTTATTCCGTCACCTGCATTCCGGAATCCGCGGTCCTGGGGCCGATTCAGACATATAAGCAATGGTTCTTGTGGGCATGCGGTCTTGCGGTTGTCGTGGGAACGTTTTTTTCATATTCGCTGATGAAGCTGATGTACCGCCCGTTGATGCGATTGATTCATGGCTTCAAGCGAGTGCAGAAGCTGGAGCTGGTGCCGGTTCCGATCGATCGCAGACGCGACGAGTTCGGTTATCTGTATCAAGCCTTCAACGATACCGTTCATTCGCTGAAGACGCTAATCGAACAGAATTATGAACAGCAGATACGCAACCAGCGCTCCGAGCTGAAGCGGCTGCAATCGCAGATTAATCCGCATTTTCTGTACAACTGCTTCTTCGTGCTCTGCCGGCTGATCAAGTCCGAGCACAAAGAGAAGGCATACCAATTCTGTCTCTACATCGGTGAATATTTTCAATTTATTACCCGGGACGATGAGGATGTCATTCCGCTGGAAATGGAAGTGAAGCACTCGCGCACGTACGTCGAGATGCAGACGATCTGTTACGGCGATCGCATCCGGGTCCGCTTCCATGTCGAGACACCGCCGCTGCGGGTTCCCCGGCTGGTGCTGCAGCCGATAATCGAGAATGCCTACAAGCATGGCCTTGGCGGTATGGCGGGACCAGGCGAGCTCTGGGTGCACAGCGAGGTACGTTCGGATGGAATCACCCTCTGCGTGGAAGACAACGGCAACAATTTGGATGATGACAGACTGGAGCAATTGCACGCCCGGTTAACGCATTCGGCTGACCGGATCGAGGAGACGACAGGACTCATTAACGTGCATCGGCGGATACAGCTTCACTACGGTGCGGAATACGGGCTGGAAGTATCGCGCTCTGCGCTTGGCGGACTCAAAGTGCTTATACATCTTGGCGTAGAATAAAGGAGGAATCGGCTATGCGTCGACTGCTCATCGTAGACGATCTGCCCATCATTGTTGACGGGCTGCTGGAATTGTTCCAGACCACGAAGCATCTGGAGCTGGAAGTGATGAAAGCGTATTCAGTCGATGAGGCGCTCCAGATCATGCGCAGTCATCGGGTGGACATCGTCATATCCGATATCAAAATGCCGGGACTGGAGGGCATCGAGCTGCTGCAAATCATTCAGGAGGATTGGCCGGCCTGCAAGGTCATTTTCCTTACGGGCTACAATGATTTCCATTATATCCGGAGCGCCATGGCGTATGGCGGCTTCGATTATATATTGAAGGTCGAGAGCGACGACAAGATTATCAGCTCGGTCGAGCGCGCGATGGCGAAGCTGGACGAAGAGGGCGACCAGCTCCGGATGCTGGAGCGGGCCAATGAACGGGCGCGCCAGGCGCTGCCGCTGCTGCAGAAGGAATATATATGGGAGCTGCTCCAGGGCAAGCAGGAGACTCCGGCCGAGCGGGCGCGCCATCTGCGGGAGCTGGGCATTCCGCTGCAGGCAGAGCGGCCGATACTGCTGCTGCTGGGCCGGGTGGACACGTGGAAGGAATCGTTCACGCCGCTGGACAAGGCGCTGCTGCTGTACGGCGTGCAGAACATTGCCGAAGAGTATGCGGCATCGCAGATGCAATGCTACTCCTGCGTCTGCGACAATTCCCGCATCGTGTGGCTGCTGCAGCCCCGGGACGCAGGTTCCTCCGAGGCGGCGGCGTGGCAGAAGGGGTATGCCCATATCAGCGCGCTGCTGGAGAACATTCAGCAGACATGCCAGCGGCTGCTGCGCGTATCGGTCTCCTTCGCCCTGAGCAGCGAGCCGACGAAGTGGCCCATGATCTCGGAACGCTTCCATATGCTGAAATATTGCTTCGTCTACGGGCTTGGCCTGTCTCCCGCCGTCATTGTCACGGACTCGGATCTGCTCAAGCTGCAGGAAGGCGAGGAAGGGGCGAACGACTATTGTCACCATACCCGGCTGCAGCTCCTCCTGCAATGTCTGGAGAACAACCACCGGGAAGAGTTCAATAATCTGTATCTTCACCTGACCACGGTCTGGACGGATGACTCGCATGGCTACGGGCGCAAGATGGAACTGTATCACGCTCTCGCATCCATTTTCCTGTCCTGCATGGATCAGAATGAACCGTTCCGGCAGGAGGTGCATGCGAAGCTGGACGCGACGCTGCTGTACCAGAAGGATGAAGCGGTCTCCTGGCCGGATGTGAAGCAGTATTTCTGGAATCTGGCCGACTGCTTCTTCACGCGCCAGGCTGCCCAAGGCGGTCAGGTGCCCGCCGATCTGGTCAAGAAGGTGCACCGCTTTATCGAGGAGCATCTGTCTCATGATATTTCGCTTATCGCCATCGCGGATCATGTCGGGCTCAATCCGTCCTACTTCTCGCGGCTGTATAAGCAGCTGACGGGAATCGGCTTGTCCGACTACATCAACGAATACCGGAATTTGAAGGCGAAGGAGTGGCTGTTGAACAGTCCGATGAAGGTCAATGAGATTGCCGCGGCGCTCGGCTACAATTCCGCGCTCGCATTTATTCGTTTTTTCAAAAAGCAGAATCAGGCGACCCCGCAGGAATATCGGCTCCAACGGCAGGCCAGGGAGGTCAAGAAGAGTATATAAGTGGTAGTTTGAACACCACTGAGGCACGTCAAGAAGAGTATATGAATGTATGGAAAAGTCTCTTTCGGCTCCGCGTCCGGTGACGTACAATCAGGGCACAGCAATCACCATGACGAGGAGGAACCCTTGTGAAGACAGTAACTGCCGTATTGCTTGGAGCCGGCAGCAGGGGACGGTATATCTATGGTCCTTATGCGGAGAAGCATCCTGATGAATTGAAAATCGTGGCGGTCGCGGAGCCGAATGAGGAGCGCAGGCAGCGTATCGCGGAGATTCACGGCATCGCGCCGGAATATGTATATCGTTCATGGGAGCAGGCCTTCGAGAAGGGGCGCATCGCGGATGTCATGATTATTAGCACGCTGGATCGGCTGCACTACGTGCCGGCGATGAAGGCGCTTGAATTAAGCTATCATATCCTGCTGGAGAAGCCGATGTCGCCCGTGGCGGAAGAGTGCATCCGCATCGAGCAGGCCGCCCTCGCTCACCGCCGGGTGCTGACGGTCAGCCATGTGCTGCGGTATTCGCCGTTCTGGTCCGGCATCAAGCGCTGCATCGAAGCGGGAGAGGTCGGCACGATCGCGACGATCCAGCATTCGGAATATGTCGGCTACCGTCATATGACGCACAGCTACGTGCGGGGCAACTGGCGGAACTCGGATCAATCGAGTCCGATGGTTCTCGCCAAATCATGCCATGATCTCGACATTATCTCCTGGCTGATGGATGAGCCTTGCGTCAGCGTCAGCTCCTACGGATCGCTGCTGCATTTCCGGGAGGAGCACGCCCCCGCAGGCTCCGCGGCCCGGTGCACGGACGGCTGCCAGGCGGAACGCAGCTGCCCCTTCTCGGCGCTCAAGCTGTACAACCAGCCGCCGGAGCACCCGTGGGCGCGCTACATTACGCATGATCTGTCACCGGAAGGCATTATGACTGCATTGAAGGAAGGACCGTTCGGACGGTGCGTCTACCGCTGCGACAATAATGTGGTCGATCACCAGATTGTCAACATGGAATTCGCGAACGGGGCCAATGCCAATTTCACGCTGTCGGCCTTCGCGGAGCAAGAGATCCGGAGTGTGCGCATCATGGGCACGAAGGGCGAGATTATCGGCAATATGGAGGATGGAACGTATACGCTGAAGCGCTTCGCCACCGGCGAGCGGGTGGAGTTCCATTGCGGTGTCGCTGGCGATGGCCATGGCGGCGGGGACGAGCGAATGGTCGCCGAGTTCCTGCATCTGGTGCGCGAGCATCAGGAGGAAGCGATGGCGACGGCCCTGACCTCGGCGACGGCCTCCTTGCAGAGCCACTTGATCGCCTTCGCCGCAGAGGAATCCCGCCTCCAGGGAGGCATGCCCGTCAAGCTGGCGGATATGATCGGCCGGGTCGCGGCGGAAGCCGGCGTGTAGATATACGCGTGTGGCTGTACCTCGGGCTTCAGCCTAAGGGCGGCTTCCATGATGAAAACTTAGGCAGATAAATAGAAAGCCGGGGTCCGAGGCCCCGGCTTCTGCATGTTTATGTTGCTTTCGGAGTGTTTACCCCTGTGTCTAGTCCCTGTGTCTGCTCCCTGAGCAGGGAAATCCTGCGTAAATCTGGCTGTTGGGAAAGTCCAAAGGATTTTTGGGCACTTCATCAGGACTTGTCTCTCAGTAGTAAAATTTTATCTGATCGAAGTGCCTGAAAACTGCACGGTTTCTCAAGACACGTTGATTCAGTAGGCAAAATCCTGCTCAAATACAGCAATTCGGTAGGGACGACTTCACCAGAAAGGGAATCCTGTAAAACTGCAGCAATTTCACCCGTTTCTCTTCGACTTAGCTCAAAAGGGCCTAAAATGATGTAGCTGTGCAGCAATTCCTCGAAATATGGACTCATTGAGCCGAAACTCCTGTAAAATAGCAGCAATTCTCTCCATACGTCAAAACCCCAGGAGATTATGATGTCTCCAGAAGGCGATGACGCTCTGAATGCCAAGTTTCGATCGATTAGGTAATCACCCGTCCGAAAAAAACAGGGGTTTTCCAACAGTCTGAGTTTTGCAGGAGTTCCTGCAGCGGAGGAAACGTCATACTGGAAAACTGCACTTTTACAGTTTTTTCAGCAATGGCCGGAAGAAACGAGAGGCATCCAGCAAGCGGAGCGGTGAGAAGCAGGGGCCGGGTTATCTCGCTCCATCTAAAAAACTACTCATGGACGGCCCAGTGTTCCGCGGATGGTACGAATGAAATCCACGTTCTATTTTGTCCCGGCTTGCAGCGTGCGTACGAACAGAAGAAGATTCCGGCCCGTCTCACCGTCCATCATGGCCGGATTTTTTTTCAGCAGAGCTTGAAGCTCCGACAATACTGAGTCATCTGGCGTTATCCGGTAATCAGCGGGCTCGGGATCGAAGGCCGGCGCCGTTTTTGCCGCTGTTATCCCCAATTTTTCCTCCTTCAGATACGTGTCCATCCAATGCTTGTTATCCGGGATGCGGTGGACGAACTCCAGCAAGACGCCGAACCAGTCCCCTCCGTTCACAATGGCTTCATGCATCTGTTGGTGTCCTTCCGGATCGAACCGCTTCATCAGATCGCCAATGTTGATATAATCGTCGGGCGCTCCCGCCGGCTTGGAGGGCATCGATTCCGGCGTCGCAGGGCGATGCACGATCGCATCCTCCGCCAGCTTGCGTCCGGCCGGACTGATCTCAACCGTATCATAATTCGCGCCAATAGGACTTCCCGCTTCCAATTGCATGGTGCGTCCGGCTTGTCCTTCTGTCTTGCTCAGGTTGTACAGGTTAGGGGGAACCGGCGGGCCGTTGTTGATTTTCATCGCTTAATCTCCTTCTCCGTTAAGATAAGTGTGGTCTTATTTTTTAAGCTGCTAGATTCAGGATGTTATTTACTATATCGGCCATTCATTGAAAATGTTTGATATAAAGGAGGGGAGCTTACAGTATGATTGATTCCCCGAGAGAAGGCCGTAAAGCCGCAGAAAAACGGGCAGATGCTGAAAGCAGCAAGTTAGAATTTTAAGACATATT
The DNA here is from genome assembly GCF_007066085.1 of Paenibacillus thiaminolyticus. NCBI lineage: Bacteria > Bacillati > Bacillota > Bacilli > Caryophanales > Paenibacillaceae > Paenibacillus > Paenibacillus thiaminolyticus. The sequence goes on from NZ_CP041405.1 coordinate 5,009,005, forward strand.
TCGACACAGACGCATGCCGAACCTAGTTGCCAGCCGGGCAGATTGGTGGCGATCGAAGCTCTATTTTGACGACTTGGCTCGGGAATTCTTTCTTTCAGAATAGAAAAAAGTCGATAGTGAGATCTACATCCAAAAATGGATTACAAAATTATATTTACAAAATATTTCAATTTGTGTACAATTCTATCAACTTCTTGGGCTTGTTCATCAGGTTAATAGTATACGAGACAAGGAGGAATGGAAAATGAAAGGCAAAGCTTGGCTTCGGCGATGGCTGGTTCTCGTCATCGCGCTCATTATGGGCGTTACTTCCGTACCGGGAATGTATGCGCACGCGGGAGAGCAGACCGATAATTCGGTCAGGATGGCGGAATCCAACCGGATTCGGCTGCCGTCCGCCATTGTAGATGGAGAAGTCTACAGTGAGTTCGGGCAGGAAGGGACAGGGACTTATATTGTGAAGCTGCGGGAGCAGAGTGACGTGGAGGCCGCTGCGAAGCTGGCCCGATCGTATTCCGCCTTGGGCGGGGAGACGTCCGCGAAGCGCAAGCTGACCGTGCGAAGCTTTGTCTTGAACGATTTGAAGGAGACGGCCAATCGGACTCAGACCGGGATCACCGATGAGCTGGAAATGGGCCTGAGCAATGGCTCGGTGCAGGATTACCGCTCCTACTATATCGTGAACGCCATTGCGGTGACAAGCACGCGGGAGGTGATGGAACGGCTGGCAGCCCATCCTGACGTAGAGCGCATTACCCCGAATCGCAAATACTTGCTGGAGGTGCTTGACGAAGGGCAAGCTACAACCGATTCTGAGGCGCCGCAGGCAAATGGCACGGGGGAATCGGTCCAGGATTTGACGGGAAGAGATGCGGCAGGAGTCGAGTTGCCTTGGAATTTGAGCAACTTGAATGTAGGTCAAGCGTGGGAGAAGGGCTTTGACGGCATGGGCATCGTTGTCGCCAACATGGATTCGGGAGTCGATCTCAATCATCCGGCGTTGAAGCGGAAGTGGAGAGGCTACAATGCCCAAGGACAGGTTGACCGGCCTGAGTTGAGCTGGTATGATGCGACGCCTGAAAAGAAGAAGCTGCCATTTGACGGCAACGCCCACGGAACGCATGTGATGGGCACGATGGTCGGTTCGGAGCCCGATGGCCGCAACCCGATCGGGGTCGCGCCGCAGGCGAAATGGATCGCCGCGCGCATCTTCAACTCGGCTGGCGAGGCGACGGATGCGGGTATATTGGCGGCAGGCGAATGGATATTGGCGCCGTCTGACGAATCGGGGCGCTCCTATCCCGAGCTGGCTCCGGATATTGTCAACAATTCCTGGGGGAGCGTGCAGGCCGGGAAGAATGAGTTTTTTCAGGATATTGTCCGTTCATGGCGCTCTGCCGGCATCGTGCCTGTCTTCTCGGCAGGCAATACGAGACCGCCTTATAATTACGGAGGGCCGGGATCTATCACCCCGCCGGGGAACTATCCGGAATCCTTCGCGGTCGGAGCGGTCAACAGCAGCAATGGGCTGGCTGACTTCTCGCTTCAGGGCCCGACTCCTTACGGCCAGATGAAGCCGGAAGTATCGGCGCCTGGCGTTAGTATCCGTTCCTCGGTCCCGGGCGGCTCTTACGCCCTCATGAACGGGACATCGATGGCTGCCCCGCATGTGGCCGGAGTTGCCGCGCTGGTGCTGCAGGCCAATCATTCGCTGACGGTGGATCAGGTGGAGAAGATTTTGAAGGACACGGCAATCGCATTGACGGACAGTAAGTTCCCGCAGAGTCCGAACAATGGCTATGGATCAGGCATCGTGAACGCCTTGAATGCCGTTTCCACCCAAGAAGAGGGTCTGGGCGAGCTTGAAGGGACGGTAACGGTGGATGGAGAGGATGCCGAAGAACCGGTCATCGAACATCATCCCCTGACGCTCGTGTACAATGCGCTGGATCAGGAAATATCTGCCCGAATTACGGACGACACAAGCGTCACCCGGGCGGAACTGGAAGTGAAGACAAAGGGGGAACAGGCTGGAACTGCAATACCGATGGTCCGGATGTCGGGAGATTACCGGGACGGAATGTATGAAGGCATCATCCCGTCATCGCTGCTGGACACGGCTGGAATCGAATACCGGATTCGGGCAGAGGATTTCGGAGGTAACGAGGCGGTATCCCCCTGGTGGCCCGTAGAAGTGTCGGAGGGAGTCAAGCTCGGATACGCACAGGACTTCGAGACGGACATCGAAGGCTACGGCTTCGGCGGGGAACCGGGCATCTGGGAATGGGGCGTGCCGACGAGCGGGCCGGGACAGGCGAGCTCGGGAAGCAAAGTGATGGCGACCCGGCTTGACGGCAATTACCCCACCGGGGCGGAAGAGTCCTACTTCGTCATGCCGCTTATCGATCTCCGGGACAGCGAGCATACGATTCTGAACTTCAAGCATTGGCATAAGCTCGGAAGCTGGTACTCTATTCTGCTGGATAAGGCGGAGGTTTTTATCGGGCGGGAGTCGAAGCAATTCGAATTCGAGCTGGTGAAGCAATTTGACGGGAAAAGCGGCGATTGGAAAACGGAATACATCGATTTGTCTCCGTACAAAGGAGATCGGATTTTGGTTCTTTTTAATCTCCGCGGCGCCTACGGAAGCGATGAAGGATGGTATGTCGACGATATCGAGCTTATCGGACCGACCGATTTCCAGCCTGACGCTCCCAAGGTGAAGGCGCGGAGTAACGCACCGGGCAAGGTCATCCTCGAATGGGAGCAGGAGCCGCAAGGCGATGTGAAGGAGTACGTCATCTACCGTTCGCCGGAGCCGGGCGGATCCTACGAGGAGATTGGCGTGAGCACAGGACGCAACTATGCCGACCATCCCTTGCCGCAGGAGGGGACATACTTTTATATCGCCAAGGCAAGGACATACAGCCATGTGCTCAGCGAAGCTTCGAACGAAGTGGGCTGGACCTTTACCGGCGGGGAGCTTATTTACGGGGAAAATTTCGAAGGCGGGGACAAGGGGTGGACGCGTGAAGGCGACCCGAACGAGTGGGAGCAAGGGATACCCGATCCGAAGTATGGACCGCCGCAAGCCGTATCCGGCAAGAACGTCATCGGCACGAACTTTACCGGATATGTCTCCGAAAATACGAATCAAAGCATTATTTCCCCGGAAATTGATTTGACGGGAATAAAGCATGCGTCCCTCTACTTTCAGCAGTGGTATGATCTGGAGGACGGGGATAAAGGCTACGTCGAGATTAGCGAGGATGGCGGCGCTGCGTGGCAAAGTCTGGCGGCCTATCCGAAGCCAACCTATAACACGAACCATCCCAAAAGGTTTTGGTATATGGATGAGATCGACATCGGCAAATACGCCGGCAAGAAGGTACACATCCGCTTCCGGCTAAAGACCGGAGAAGCCTCTCTGGCCAAGGGCTGGTATTTGGATGATATTCAGGTGCGGGATACGCCGCCTGTCAAAACATTCATTCCAGCCGGGGCCGGGATCAAGCCTGCTGATGAAGCAGGGATGGGAGCGGCGGACCGGGAAGAACGAATGACTGCGCGGGAAGATGCGGCGGAGAAAGCGCCAGCGGCCCCGAGCTTGTCCGCGTGGAGAAGCATGAAGCAGGAGAAGGCTTCCTTTATGGCGGCAGACGGGGAGGAGAAACCTTCTTCCGGCCTTCCGGCCGCGGCGACGGTTACGATCGTCGATACGGATCGTTCGACGAAGACGGATTCAGGCACGGGCCGCTATCGGCTGAAGCACCCGCCAGGGACGTTCAAGATGCGGGTAGAAGCGTATGGTTATCATACGGTCGAACGGACGGTGACGATAATCGATCAGGAGCGGACCGAGGCGAATATTCATTTGCAACCGCTCTCAAGCGCCACGATAAGCGGCGTCATTACCGACAAGACAACAGGACAGCCGATTGCCGGGGCGGTGGTACGGGTTCGGGAAGATGCGCATGTGCCATCCGCCGTTACGGATGAACAGGGGAACTACACGCTGGAGGTCTATGCAGGAGATTACACGCTGCTCGTCTCTGCGCGCGGGTATTTGCCTTATGAGCAGCAGATCCGTGCAGAAGGGACTGTCACGAACCCGATTGCACTGCAATCTTTCCGCGGGACGGAGGACGAACTGGCTTACGATCGGGGGAAGGGGGATAATGCGGTAGCTTTTTATGATTCAGGCAATGGTTATGCGGTGCGCATGACAACCGACGGCCCGGCCCAGGTGACCGGGGCGCGCATGTTCTTCTGGGATGAGGATTGGCCGATTCCGGGCGGAACGGCCCTCCGATATGCACTGTATGACGCATCGGGACCCGGCGGGCAACCGGGCGAGTTACTATCCGGCCCGCACGCGGGAACGGCCCGCTTGGACGGGGAATGGACCGAGCTTTCTTTTCCGAACGGTCCGTTCGTGGACGGTGATTTCTATGTAGCGTATATTCAGGACGGATCTTATCCTGATGTGCCGGGACTAGCCGTCGATGAAGAGGGCGTCAATCATGGGCGCTCCTGGAGGCTGGAAGACGGAACCTGGACACGGGCGGCGGACGAGCAAGGAAACTACATGATCCGCGCGCGCATTACGAGCCCTGATCCTAACCGGCCGGTGACGAAGATTACGGTTGAACCACGTGACATCAGCTTGCGAGAAGGGCAACAGCTTCAATTGCATGTCAAGGCGGAGGATGAGGCCGGGAACGAGAGCGACGTTACCGCTCTGTCCGCCTACGTGGCAGATGCTGAACAGGTTATTGAGGTGAATGCGCAAGGCTTGATCACGGCGCGCTCGGCGGGCGAGGCGACGGTGACGGTAACGCATGAAGGTCTGACAGATACTGTTCAGGTCACCGTGACCCCGGCTCCGGACATCCCGGAGGGTGAGATTCGTTCGATTGCCGCCCATCCGCCGGAGCTATCACTGAAGGAAGGACAAACTTCGCAATTGACGGTCACGGCCGTGGTCTATTCAGAGGGCCAGGAACAGACGCTCCCGCTGGTGAAGGGTCTGGTGTTCCGTTCGCAGGATGCCGGCATTGCCGCGGTCGATGACGCGGGGCGGGTCACTGGTATTCAAGCGGGCGAGACGGAGGTAACCGTAAGCTATGGCGAGCTGGAGGATGTTGTACCGGTCACGGTAAGGAAGTCCGGTGTGCCTCCGACGGAGGAAGTTCGCTCGATCCATGTCGAACCTGAGGAGTTGACATTGAAGGCGGGGGAAGCGTCCCGGTTGACCGTCACGGCGGCCGTCTATGCCGCGGGCGAAGTGAAGCGCGTCCCGATTACGGAAGGATTGACCTTCACTTCCTCCAACCCTCAAGTCGCCCGGGCGGAAGCGGACGGCCGAATTGCCGCCCTGAGAGAAGGGGAGGCCCGCATCGATATTGCCTATGGGGCGCTGAAGACAGAGGCGATCGTGAAGGTGAAGGGAGCGGACATCGTGACGCCGCCAACGACTCGCCCGGATCCGCCATCATCTGCTTCGGGGTCGAGCTCCTCTTCAAGCTCAAGCTCGAGCCCGGCTTCGCCAAGCGGGACCCCGATTCGGGCGGATGGCCGCTTGATCGGGACGCTGTACGTGACCGATGGCGAGGGCGGCAAGCAGGCGCGCGTGCGGATTGCTTCCGACTGGTTCGATAAGGAGCTGGACAAGGCGGAAGCCGGCGCCGCGGTTGCGCTCGATCTGTCCTCGTTGTCATGGAAGGAGTACAGAGCAGTTGTGTTGGAGATAGGAGCCTCTTCGGCCGAACGGCTGGTCAAGTCCGAAAAGGCGCTGCGTCTGAAGGGCTTCCGCTTCGCATTGACCGTACCAGCAGAAGCGATCTGGGATTTCATTGACCGGGATGGATTGAAGCTGACGCTCTCCGTCCAGGCAAGCTCCAGCTTGGGCGGCGCCCGCCAGGCTCTGGTATCGGGGGATACCGCGGCACTCGTGTCGGACATCATTGGTATTAAGACCCCGGTGCGCACCCAACAGGCACAGGAGCCAAAACCGACAGCTGCGAATCAACAGGGAGCGGGGGGAGAGACGGACGAGCCGGGCATCGGCTCGAAGAGCGCCGCTTGGAACCAGCTCCTGCTGTTGGAGCTAGAACTGGACGAACAGCTGGTCCGGCGGCCGCAAGCTGCCGGCATCTACGGACGCCATAAAGCGGAACCGTGGGTCTATGCCGGGCTGCCGGAGCGGGTAGCCAACGGGGAGGGCAAAAACGGCACGCATGTCCTGACTGTCCCGGTACGGCAGCCGGGCGAATATGCGGGACTGGAATACACGAAAACATTTACAGATATCGCGCAGCATTGGGGCCGCGCCAAGATTGAAGCGCTGGCTTCCCACCATATCGTCTCAGGACGGAATGATCATCAGTTTGCGCCGAATGATCCGGTGACGCAGGCTGAATTCATGACCTTGCTGGACCGCATCGCGGGCAAGGAACCGGATTGGAAGCGGCGTTCCAGCGAGCCGGGGGCTCATGAGCCGCTGCGGCGCGAGGATATGATCGTCCTGCTCGTGACGGCGCTCAATCCGGAGCTGCCGCAAGGTCCGGCCGAGGAGCTGGACGAGTCGGGGCTGGAGCAGGTGTCGCCGGAAGCGCGCGCAGCCGTAGCGTATGCCTATCAGGCCGGATTGGTCAAAGGCATGGGCACGGGCGGGTTCGCAGGGGATGCTCTGACGACCCGGGCGCAGGTGGCGGTCCTATTGTACCGCGTATTGCAGCAAATAGGACAAATGTAGTCATCAGATAACAGAGCCGTCCTGCAAGGGAGCAGAAGCCTTGCGGGACGGTTTTTTGCGATGAAAAGTGAAGGCAAGGGGATGGCTGCGATAAGAAAGAATGCGGGGAGCCGTAGTGTGGGAGTCTGTGGAAGGCAGCGGGCAGAGTAATGAAAAAAGGTGAAAGTGAAAGCGATATCATTGAAATCGAGTGAAATATTCCTTGTTTTGACTTCATATGTTGGTTAAGGATGTTCGATCCGACTTACAGAGAACAGGAGTGGTGGTATGCACGCAATCGACACATTGGCTCGCCTCGTCAGTGAGGTGAAGGAGGAGCCGGCCTGGGAGCTGCGGCTGACGCCGGAGACGAATCTGATTGACGATGTCGGGCTCGATTCGCTTCAGCTCATTCAGTTCATGCTGAAGGTGGAGGAGCAGTTGAAGGTGCGGATCGATTTCGAACGGTTCGAGTATGAGCATTTGCAGAGCGTGCGGGCGTTCCTGGGCTTCCTCGGGAAGCTGGATACCGGGGCGGAGCGGCATGCGTAATTCGGCGCCGGAGGCAGTGCGGCCGCTGCTGAGGCCGGTCTATGACGAGCCTCGGATCGTACTCGGAACATTCGATGCCGAAGCGTATTGGCGTCCCGCTCATCTGGCGAAGCTGCCTGCGATTCGGGCGGCTCAGGGGCGAGCGGTCGCCGGATGTATGGACGAGCTGCTGTTCCCATTCTGCGGCGAGGACGGTGTGCTGATTACCCGGCAGCCGATGAATGCCGCCCACGCGGCTTATTTGCGGGAGATTGGCTTCCGCTTCGGGACGGTATCGGCAGGCTGGGGCGGAGTGATCGGAACTGGCGGAACCAGCGGAACTAGCGAAGATGACAGAACGAGCGAAAATGATGGAACTGGGGAACATAGCGGAACTAGTGCACGCGGCGGCACTGACGGATCAGGGGCCGGCGATGTCTTCCAGGCCATCGCAAGCCAGCCGGATCAGGCGCAATGGCGCCGCCGCCTGCAGGAATTGCCCTGGGCCGTCTATGCAGTCACCCCGTCTGCCGCCGTGCTGGCCCAGCGCTATGGTATCGGGACTCGGATTCCAGCGGCACACATCGCGTCGCGGGTCAATTCCAAGGTGTATTCGCACCGGCTGGCGGCCCGCTTGGGCTGGAATCCGCCAGGGCATGTGGCCGAGGATGCCGACGAAGCGATGCGCATCGGGACGGAGCAGCTGCGGGAGGCCGGGAAGCTCGTGCTGAAGGATCCGTACGGCGTTTCGGGCAGCGGCAATTTTGCTGTCGATTCTGCGCCGCTTCTGGAACGGCTGATCGGCTATATCCGGGACCAGCAGCGGGCGGGCAAGCCGGTGCAGCTTCTGCTGGAGCCGTGGCTGGAGAAAGAGATTGATTTCTCCTGCCACCTGCAGATTAGGCCGGACGGAGCCGTCTCGCTGCTTGGCGTTCAGCAGATGATGAACCGTGGGCATAATTACGGCGGATCGCACGCGGGCGAGCCCGAATTGGCCGAGCGGCTGAACGCTTCCGGGTACTTCGCAGCGATGGAGCAATTGGCGGCATGTCTGCATGAGGAGGGCTACTTCGGCCCGGTATGCGTCGACTCGATGCTGCTCGCCGACGGCCGCGTCCATCCCGTCGTCGAGATCAACGCGCGGCATTCGCTGGGGCTGCTCAATTACAGCCTCGACACACATTGGGAGCGATGCGGACAGCGAAGCTTCCTGTCCTGCCTCCAGCTTGGGCTGCCGGACGCGTGGAAGGCCTCGCCCGGGATGAGCGGAGAAATGGAGCGGGCCGAACGGGAGGAGGGCGCTTGGAGCGAGCAGGCGGAACGGTTCGCCGAACTGCTGGCCCGGCTTGATCGGAGCGGGCTGCTGTTCACGCCGGAACGGCGGGAAGGCGTCGTTCCGCTGTCCGCCAATACGCTGTTCGCGCCGGACAGCGGGCGGGCGTCCGGACGCTGGTATGTGTCGCTGGCCGCCGGCAGCCGGGAAGCGAGCGAGCGGATAAGCCGCCGGCTCCGCGAGGCGTTGGCGGCGTACGGCTTCCGCATCTATTGAGAACGGAGGAATGAGAACGGCCGAAGTTGACTGAACCGTCATGTGAGGCTCAAGTATGAATGGAAAAAAGAAGGTGTCATCTATGGAATCCGCTTCATCTGTTACTATCCTGACCTCGGGCAATTCACTCGGCGCTTATGTACCCGGCATCCGCCTGCTGGAGCGGCTCCGGAAGCGCGGAGTTCCGGCGGAATTTGAGGTGCTGGAACGCCTGTTCCCGGAAGAGACGCGGCAGCAGCTTGTCCGGACGAAGCAGGCGTTCCACGCCAGCTTCGCCACGGCTTTGATGGGCACGCGACTGGCGCGCGGCATCGGCCCGTCGCTCGCGGACGGGGCGGTGGATGCCCTGCTCGATCGCTGGCAATTCGAAGGACGCCGCATCTTCCTGGCCGTGACGGGCTTCTGGGTGCCTATTCTGGAGCAATATGAACGGCGCGTTCATCCTGAGCCGATCCGGGCGGAATTTCTCCGGCTCGATGCGATCGACACGCCATCCTACCGCGTCTATCGGGAGACCTATCCCCGCTTCCGTCATCACTGGCTGTTCCGGCTGAAGGGAGAGCAGCTGCTGCTTCATTATCGGCTCGCAATGTCCGATGAGCCGATCCTGCCTTATTCCGACCGGGATGAACGGATCGTGGTCCATGGCGGCGGCTGGGGCATCGGCAGCTACCGCGGCGTGATCCCGGCCCTTCAGGAGCGGTACGCGCTCGATCTCGTCGCCTATGATCCCGACGAGCTAAGGGCGGCGCGGCCTGGCGATCGCGTCTATCTCACCGACCCGGAGTGGCATCCGTGGTCGGAGGAGCCGGCGCGGCCCGGGCAGCCGCCTTATCCGCCGATGGCGGAGTGGGAGGCGGGGGATGAGCCGCTCTATGAGCGGGGCCAGGACGGCCCGCGCTTATACGGCGCCATCCGCCGCGGCCTGGCCATCGTGAGCAAGCCCGGGGGCGGCACGCTCGTCGATTCACTGTCCGCGGCGACGCCGCTCGTCTATCTGGAGCCGTTCGGCGATCATGAGCGGGCCAATGCGCTGCTGTGGGAAGGGCTCGGCTTCGGCATTGCCTACGACCGATGGGCGGCGTCCGGGTTTGCGCGCAGCGCGCTGGAGCCGCTTCATCACAATCTGCTGCGACATGCGCTTTCACTATCCGATTACGGAGGGATGTATCCATGACACAACCGAAGACAAGCGCCACCCTGACCCCGGCGGAATTCCTTTCCATGAAGCAGACGCTGCACAACCGGAGCGCGGCCAGCCGCGGACGGAAGCTTGACCGCTCCTTCGCCTTCGATCTGCCGCGCGATATCGGGATCAAGCTGAACAACGGCTGCAATCTGCGCTGCAAGCACTGCTTCGAATGGAATCCCGACGGCTACCATCATGAGTTCGAGCGCCAGGAGGCTAGGCGCGAGATCGATTTTGCCCTGATCGAGCGAATTTTCGAGGAGACGAGGCCCTGCCGGTCCCGCATGTATTTATGGGGCGGCGAGCCCTTGATGTATTCCAAGTTCGACGAGCTGTGCGAACTGCTCGCCTCCGATCCGCGCATCTCGACCATTTGCACGAATGCGGTGCTCGTCGAGCCCAAGCTGGAGTCGCTGCTGAAGCTGCCGGAAGGGGTGACGCTTCTCGCCAGCCTGGAAGGCTTCGAGGCGGAGAACGACGCGATCCGCGGACGCGGCATCTTCCGCAAGGTCATGTCTGCGATCGAGCTGCTGTTGGAGCGGAAGCGCGAAGGCGAATTCCGCGGAGATGTGTCGGTCAGCCTGACCATCAATGACGCCATGGTCACCCGGCTGTACGATTTCATGGAATTTTTCGAGAAGGCCGGCGTCAATTCCGTCTACTTCGTCTTCCCTTGGTATATTCCGGAGGAAGTCGCGGAGCGGATGGACTCGTACTTCGCCGAGCATTTCGGCTGGCTTGAGGCGGCACGGCAGGACCCGGAGCCAACCCGCAAGAGCTGGCACTCCTTCACCTACCATCTGTCGCCGGACAACATCGAGCCGCTGCTCGCGGAAATGGAGAAGCTGCGTTCCCGCGTTTGGAAGAACCGCATCCGCTTCCAGCCGGCGCTGGAGCCGGACGAGGTGCGGAGCTTCGTGCTGGGAACGGACCGGCCGGGCATGGGGCGAACCGAGTGCCTGGCCTTGTCGAACCGCATGGACGTACTGCCGAACGGGAAGGTGAATCCATGCAAGTTTTTCCCGGAATTCACGATCGCCGATCTGCAGGAAGGCACCCTGAAGGATGTCTTTCACGGCGACGGCTACCAGAACCATCGCGATGCGCTCGCTTGCGGCTTGACGCCGGTCTGCTCGAAATGCGTGCTGCTGTACAACAACGGCGCCTAATCACTGGCCCCGGCCGGGAACAGGGAGGGGCTAGACAAGGGAGGAGAGAGCTGCCATGAGCGCCATCACGGTGCGGGGATTGAGCAAGACCTTCGCTTACTACCGCAAGCAGAGCGGGCTTCGGCATTCGCTGCGCCATCTGTTCCGCCGTGAGCAGCTGTACCGCCATGCCGTCGACGGCATCAGCTTCGACATTGCCCAGGGCGAAGCCGTCGGCTTCATAGGCCCGAACGGAGCGGGCAAGACGACGACGCTCAAGATGCTGTCCGGCATTCTGCATCCGTCGGCGGGAGAGGCGAGGGTGCTGGGCTATGTGCCTTGGGAGCGACAGCGGGAGTTCAAGCGCCGCTTCGCCATCGTCATGGGCCAGAAAAGCCAGCTCTGGTGGGATCTGCCCGCGAATGAATCCATTTATTTGAACAAATGCATTTATGGGCTCGGCGATCGCGACTACCGGATGACGCTGGATGAACTGGCCGCCATGCTTGACGTGAGGCATCTGCTCGGCGTGCAGGTGCGCCGCCTGTCGCTGGGCGAGCGGATGAAGATGGAGATCATCGCCGCGCTCATTCACCGGCCGCAGCTATTGTTCCTCGATGAGCCGACGCTGGGGCTGGACTTCGCCGCCCAGCAGAATGTGCGGGAATTCCTGCGGGCTTATAAGGAAGAGAAGCAGGCGACGATTCTGCTGACGAGCCACTATATGCGCGATATCGAGCAGGTATGCGGGCGGGCGCTCGTCATTCACGGCGGGAAGATCGCCTATGACGGGGAGCTTGCGCGAATAAGCGCATCCTTCAGCCGCCGCAAGCGGATGAAGGTGCGGTTCGCTGCGGACATTCCGCCGGCCGAGCTGCGGGCGCTCGTGCAGATGCTGGCGGAGGTCCGGGCCCATCACGGCTTGATGGCCGAGTTGGAGGTGGCAGCGGATGAAGTGAAGCCGCTGGCACGTCTGCTGCTTGACCATGATCTGGTCGAGGACTGGACGGTGGAGGAGGTCCCGGTCGAGGAAGCGGTCGAGCGGCTGTATACAGCCAAGTCGGAAGGTGAAGGAGAGCGAGCGGATGGATACGAGGCGCCCCGGCATGCGACGGAAGGATAGCGGCGAACAGCGGTGGCGGGAGGGCAGCGGCACGAATGACCAACCGGATGATCAGCCAGATGATCAACCGAATGTCCGAATGGGTGAGGAGGCGGGTGACCAGCCGCTGGAGAAGCCGGGGAGCAAGCAGGGCAGCGGCGGCCTGCCGGGCAACCTGCTGCATGGCAGGGCCGGATTCGATAACGGCGGCCTGCCTGCGCGCGGAACCGGGACGGCGGACGGCAAGCAGCCCGCAGCCGGGGCGGGCAGCTCCTGGGCCGGCCGCTTCCGGCTCGCTGCCGGCAAGTATGGCGCCGCGTTCAAGATCGGGCTGCAGGCCTCAATGGAATACAGGCTTCAATTCCTGATCGGGCTTGTCAGCTTGATCTTTCCTATCGGCATCCAGTCCCTAATTTGGACGGCCGTCTACCGCTCGTCCGCCGACGGGGTGTTGTACGGGTACGATTACAGCCAGATGATTCTGTACACGCTGCTGTCGGGTATCGTGACGAAGCTCGTCATGACCCAACTGGAGCACACGATTGCGGAAGATATTAAGAGCGGCGGACTGAACGCGTATCTGGTCCGCCCCATCAGCTATTTTGGTTATCGGCTCTCTGCCTATGCCGGGAGCAGGGTCATCTCGGACACTGTGCTGCTCGGCCTCGTGGCCGCCGTGCTGCTCATCGCCGTCCGCTACGGACATGCTCCGCTGCCGCCTGTCCGCCTCGCCCTGTTCGCCGCAGCCCTCCTGCTGGCCGCGGCCGTGCAATTCCTGCTGTCCTACGCGATCTGCGCCTTGGCTTTCCGGCTGGCGGAGATTTCGTATTTTTTCGTCATCACCGGGCTTATCGTGCAGATCGTCAGCGGCGGCATCGTGCCGCTCGAGGTGTTCGGCGAGACGGTGAACGGATGGTTCAGCCTGCTGCCGTTCAAATATACGATTTATTTTCCGGTCAATGTGCTGACCGGCCGAATTCCCGCAAGCGAGTCGCTCGGCGGCATTGCCATCCAATGCGGCTGGATCGTAATTCTGGCCGGGACCGCGCACATCGCATGGCGGGTTGGCCTGAAGCGGTATGTCGGGTTAGGAGGATGAGGCGGCGATGGGGGGAGAGAGACGAGCGCGCTTCCGGGACGCATGGCGCACGGGAGTGGAGTATATGCGCCTGTATGGCGTTTTTATCCGCAACTGCCTGGCAGCCAGCATGGAGTACCGCTTTAATTTCTGGATGGGCATTGCGGTCGAAATTGCTTTTTTATGCGCGAAGGCGCTGTACATTTTGATTGTATACCAGACGAATCTGCATATTGGGAAGCTGACGCCGGATCATATCCTGCTGTTCATCGGCACCTACACGATGATGACGGGATTTTATATGGGCTTGTTCTATGTCAATTTCATCCGGCTGCAGCAATATGTGCGCGACGGGACGCTCGATCTGATGCTGACGAAGCCGATTTCCCTGCAATTTCTCGTCTCGCTTCGCTATGTCGACATCGGCTTGCCGGTGCCGAACGTGCTGGCCGGAGCCGCTATGATCGCCGTCGGCTGGTCCCGCGCCGGGCTGCCGCTGAATGCGGCGAATCTCGTTGGCTTCGCCGGGCTGCTGCTGGCGGCGCTGGCTGTCACCTACGGCCTGATGCTGCTGCCGGCCTTGCTGGCCTTCCGCTTCGTGCAGACCGGGGCGGTGACGGAGATCGCGCATTCGATCTGGGATGCGAACAATATGCCGCTCGATATTTTCCCGCCGTGGCTGCAGCGCATTGGGATTTACGCAATCCCGGTGTTCCTCATCAGCAACTATGCGCCCAAGTTCGTCATGAACGAACTGAGCGCCGGGGATATCGCTTGGGCGGCTGCGGCGCCGCTTCTGCTTCTGTTGCTGGCAAGATGGTGCTGGAAGCGGGCGGTAAGCGGGTACAGCAGCGCGGGCAGCTAGTGAGGGGCCGGCGGTACGGCATGATTCATCATCATGACAAGATGAAGGAAGGAGAGCGTTGCTATGATGGACGTACGAGAGAGACAACGGTTCGAGACTGGCTTCTTCAATTGCCGGGCCATTCAGTTGTCTCTGGCGCTGCAAGAGTGGGGAATGCCGGTCGAGGCGCTCTATTATAACGCGTGGGAGAGCACGAAGGAGATTTACGAGCATTTATATGTGAAAAAATCGAAGCCATGGTTTTACCGTTCCCCTTGTCTGGAGCCGTCCGAGCTGGAGCTGATCGGTATTCCTTATGAACAGGTCCCTTATGCGGATGATGAGGAGATTGCCCCGCTGCTGCAGCGCATCGATTACGGCGCTTGCGCGGCGTTTCTCTGGATCTCCTGCGGGGAAGCGCCTTATGTGAAGCCGGGAACGTTCGGCGACCCGGAAGCGGCGCATTCGGTATGGGTCTGCGGGTGGTCGCCAGAGCCTGGCGGTTCGGGCCGCTATGCGATCCGCGATACGTATCCCGGCTATGAAGGGGATATATCGGAAGAGGACCTTCGGCGGATGTGCAAGGTTCCGGCGTTGAACACAGAGGACAGGGCCGTTTTTCTAATGCGCAAGCCGGAAGCGAAGGCGAGTCCGGACTGGAGCCGGATTCGCAAGAGGTATGAGGAGCGCATGGCGCGCCAGCAGGGGGATACTGCATACTATGAGATTGTCCGCGCCTATGCGTCCGGCGGCGGGACGGGGCCGTTCACAAATCTGGCCGAGCTGTATGACTGCCATGCGCATGCTTTCAAATTCATTGCAGGCTCCCGCTATGCCTTCTCCTGCTTCGTGGAAGCGGCGGAGGGGGACCGAAGCCTGGTGCAGTTGCTGCGCGGCATAGCGCGCAAGGCGGATATGCTGAAAAATTTCTTCCTCATGGCCATCCACGGCGGAAGCGATCATGCGGCAATCATCGCGCAGTTGTGCAGTGAGATTCAGGAGCTGGAGGAACTGGCTTGGGGCTATATCGTATCGCCAAGCGGCGTGGCTCCCGGCATCGCGCCGCAAGTAACGAATTTCCTCGCGTGAGGCCGATCGCAGTATGGAGCTTTTGCGACATTCATGCTCGGCTTGTGATGAACGGCGAGGCCTCTGATCCAACCCTATCCTATATTTCAGATCCAGCCAAGCTTCGGCACACTTCATACGTTTAATGGGCCTTTCAGACTGGAATTGATATTGCGAGAAAGCAGTCCCTGGACATATGGGGCAGAACCGAGACAAGCGAGGTAGAAAGTGCCGGATGGAGAAAGGAAAGTCCTATATTCCGAAATGCGGAAGAAAAGGAGAAGAAGTTCGAGAAGCCTATGTATACAAATGAGGAAGCCATTGCAACGATGAACCCGTTAATGAAGAAGATATTTCGGCGTTGATCTGACAGGCTATCATGTCAAAGTGAACAAGGATTGGTATACATTCTCTAAGAAAGGGGCGATCCTCTCGGCGCAAATTAATGGTGCGGGAAATGTTTATCAAGTTAGCCGGTCTAGTCTACGAAAATAAAGAAGACCATCTAATCTGTGAATAGACAATTGGAGGTACGCTATCATGAAACCGTTCAGAGTATTTCTTTATTCCATTGTTTGACCGTTACGGCGAAAGTCAATGAAAAAGGAAAGATTTACGGGGTGGACCAAGCCGGCCCAAGGAAATAAAGATAGGGCGGCATGAAAAGAACATCGAGGCAACCCGATGGATATCCATCAGAGAGCGCACCGCTCTCTGATTTTTTTGCATTACGGCTCCGGGAAGCGGCGGGGGCAGACCATTAACGCCTCTTATTTTCTTTGGCAGCTTGGGCATCTATCGTTTCAAGAAAGTCCTTTGCGGTCCGAACGACATATTTGACCTCGTCAATCGATCTTTCCATCAGCGCAATTTTATGGAGATCAAGCAGCATTTGCTTCTCTTCGATGCCAGCCTTGCCGTGGAGCTTCTGAAAATGAAACAATTCGGCCGGTCCAATATCCAGTGCATGCATAAGCGATTCCAATGTTTTCAAGGTTACGTTGACTTTTCCGGATTCGATATCCGAAATTCGTGACTTGCTCATTCCTTCTTTACCTGTTCTTTCCGCAACCTGCTCCTGACTTAATCCCTTTGCGGATCGAATCATTCTTAGCTGTTCGCCAACAAGTTTTAGTAAATCTGACATGATAGTCACCTCAGTTAGAGGTTAGTAAAACATTGAAGAAAAAGAGATATCACTATAACATAACAAAGACAAAAATGTTATACTATAATAGAACGTTTCATAGAGATTCCAATTCAAGCAATTCAAGCAGATCAAGGAGGCAAAGCTGATAGTTCAGAAATCGATGTGGAGGAAGTAATATGTCCGATTGGGTAAAAGAAACCTTGCATCAACGCCTGGAATATCTAAGAGAACAAGTGGAACTGCAGCCGGAGATCGCAATATTGCAGAATAAACGGAAAGCATTGGAACGCGCATTGCAGCGCGAATTCGAACGACAAGAAAGCGGCTTGCACATGGAATGGCTGGATGCGCACGAGGAACTCGCCTTAGTTAAGATGGGCTGGTTCTACGCCAAGGGGGTTCAGGACGGATTGAAAATGCTCATTTTTTTGCAAAACTCGGAAGAAGAGCTGGAGAAAAGCATGACGACAACCATGAAATCCTAATTTGCAGCGGAAAAGGGCAATCCCTCTCCCGGCTTTTGATCAAGAGGGGAACAAGGAAGCCAAAAGGCCGAGTCAGGGTTCATGTACCCGGAACTCGGCCTTTTGCCTTGTGCATTCCAACTTACAGTCTGAAGAGTTTGCCTTCTTCATAGGCTTCCCAAGCTTACATTCTCTGCTCTGCCGATGCGGAACTCCGCTTCGCGTTGCGCTGTGACCAGGATGCGAGCCCCATCGTGGAGAGGAGCAGGATACCGGTCACCCAGAAGACGGCATGAATGGAGAACACGCCGCTGATCGCGCCGCCGACCAACGGGCCGAGCATGCCGCCAAGCTGATTCGCCGTCTGATTCAGGCTGAACGCGCGGCCCCGGAACTCGCTGTCCGTCGAGCGGACGACGAGGCCGTTCAAGGCCGGGAACACGGCGCAGAAGAAGATGCCGTAGGCGAACCGGATGAACGAGAACCACCAGATGTTGTGGAACGGAATCTGGGCGAGCGTTCCGATGCCGCCGGCGAGCAGGCCGATCATCAGGACGCGCTGGAACCCGACCCGATCGGCCATCTTGCCCCAGCGCGGCGCGAAGATGATGCTCGCTACCCCGACGAGGGAGAAGACGAAGCCTGCCGCGAGCGAGGCGTTCTTGTCGGAGATGCCGAGCTCGACAATGTACAGCGGCAGCACCGGCTCGATCGTCATGACGGAGAACTGGGTGCAGAGCGACAGAACGAGCACGATCAGGAGCGGCTTATTGTGGGCTGCCAGGCTGAACGTGTGCACGATCGAGACCCGGTCCTTGCTTGGCACGAACGATTCTTCCTTAACCCAGAAAATAATGAGCAGTGTCGCCAGGAAGCAGAGCACTCCCGCGCTGCCGAACGCAATCCGGTTGTCGAATATTCTCGCCAGCACGCCGCCCAGCATCGGCCCCATGATGCTGCCCGTCGCCGTCGCCGTGGACATCATGGACAGCGCATACCCGACCTTGCGCTCCGGCGTATTGGTGCCGACCAGAGCGATCGAGCCCGGAATGAATCCCGACAGCAGCCCCTGCAGCAGCCGCAGAATAAGCAGCTGAACGGGACTGGTGACGAAGGCCGTCAGCAGATAGATGACGCAGAGAGCCAGCCCGGCCCGGATAATCATCGGCTTCCGTCCGTATTTGTCCCCGACGGCTCCCCAGAACGGAGAAGAGATCGCTCCGGCGAGGAAGGCGCTGCTGAACAGAATTCCGGACCACAGCTCCAGATGATCCTTGACGCCGATCTGAATCAGGAAGAGCGGCAGAAAAGGAACGACCATGGAGAAGCTGGAAGAGACGATGAATGCCCCGAACCACAGTATCCACAGATTTTTCTTCCATGTTTCCATTAGATCTTCACTCCCGATATCCCTTTTTCAACGTACGTTTCGATTGGAGTGTCATTCTAACGGCACTCGATATGTCAGACCGAACACATTATCCGCTTCCTATTATACAGCAAGCAGTCAATCTTTTTTTGCTCCGGCACGGCCGGAGAACAGGAGCTTGCCTTCGTCGAGTGCGGTTGCCGCAAGGGAAATCGGCGGGGGAAAATATTTTTTATTTTGGGGGATTACGCTAATTATGAACCTAGTTGATTCACGGCCGAGGCCCCTTCTAAATAAGCGTCAGACGCCGCGCAGAAGCTCTCCGGGTCGGGGTGTCCGTTGATCACGAGAATATTCGGTTTCATAGTCGTTCCTCCTCTTAGGTTGTCTCTTCTTCTACTCACTGACCTTAACACCGCCGTTCGCGATATAATATAGGGGTGCATGTCTATAATCAGCATAGAACGAATGCTCATCTTGAGCATGATATTTTTCGTTCTCGCTATTCTTGCTTTTTAACTATGTTATAATGAAAGTTAAAATGTGGGAGAGGGGTTATCCTATGCCAGTTGAGACGTTTAGAGCAACCGCACATTTACAAAATGGGCTTGTCGTAAAGGCGAGAGCGAGAAACTTCGAGATTACGATCGATGAACCGAAATCGCTGGGCGGCACCGACACGGCTATGAATCCGGTGGAGGTCGTGCTCTGCGCTCTGGGGGCCTGCCAGTCCATCGTCGCCAGAGCCTATGCGCGCAAGTTCAAGATCGATCTTGAGGAGTTCTGGGTGGAATTAGAAGGGGATCTGGATACGGACGGCTTTATGAACAAGTCGGATGTGCGCCGCGGATACTCGGAAATCCGTTATAATATTCATATCAAAAGCAACGCCTCCTACGAGCAGGCGAAGGAATTCGTCGAGTTCATTGAACGCACTTGCCCGGTCGGCGACACGATCAATAACCCGGTGCGTCTCGTCTTGAATGACATTGTGTTAGAATAGAACAGTCCGGCCTCCTGCGATTGGGCAACCTTTTGCAGGAGGCTCATTTTATTTGCATCATTCACACAGCCCGTGTTGCGCATTTTGACTTTTCCAAAATAGAAGCGCTGTCCGACGATAGAATGCAGGTATATACATAGAACAGGCCAGTGGAAGTATTTCCGGACTTTTACCGTGCACTTTAATCGTTGTGGCTGCTCCCCGCCTCGCTGTCCTCTGCTGCGATGCCGTAGCGGGCGAGCGCCTTCGCCGCGCTTTCGCGCATGCGCCGCTGCAGCTTATCTCCATCCACGATGCGGACGCGCATGCCGAGGAAGCGGATTTTGGACAGCACATACTCGCATTCATCGCCCAGGAAGGTGAGCCGAATCCGGTAGGTGTCCTCCTCGTCCGCATACTCCACTTCCTTCTCGAAGCAGGAGAAGGCATACATGATCCGGGACAGCTCCCGGTTGTACATCCGGACGACCTCGATCACGGCATGCTCCTTGCGGGTGTCCAGGACGGCCGCGATTCGGCTCAGCCATATCTCGGCCATGCCGGCCGGCACCGGTTCCATGTCCGCCTCCGCGATGTTCCGCAGCCGCGTGGACATGAGCATGCGCCGCCGCGGATTGTACCAGAGCAAGTACCATTCGCGCTTCACCATGGAGTATTCCAGCTTGTAAGGGAAGCCGGACTGCGCAGGCTGCATGCCTCCATGCTTGAGCTGGTAAGAGACGCGGATGCCCTGTTGGGCCGCGATAATGCGGCGCAGAGGGCGAAGGAGCGGATGGTACGCATGGCGCTCGATGCTGGCGGCCTTCTCCGCAACATGCTCGGCCAGCTCGAAGTCGGCCTCGTCCCGCAGCGCCGCCGCCAGCTTCGCCAGCGTCTCCGGCGAGAATGCTTCTGCCGAGGCAGGATGATTCAGCATCGCTTTCAGCCACGAGCGCTCCTGCGAGGTGATGGCGAACGCGCCCGCTTCCCCCAGCTTGGACATAATCTGATAATTAAAAATTTTCTCGAACAGGTTCATCGCCATAGTACGCTTGAATCTCCTTCCACTCGGCAATCAGCTCCTGCCGGAGCTTGCGCGGCTCCAGCACCTCGCAGCTTGACCCGAAGCTGCGCAGCCAAGGCTTGATCTCCGTAATGCCGTTGACCGTAATCTCATAGAGGAACCAATCCTCGTTCTCCTCGATGATGCGTCCCCATTGTCCCTGCATCAGCACGCGCTCTTTGACGAAGTTTTTGCGCGCTCCTTCCGGGTTGAAGAACCGGGCCCGCACCGTGACCGGCTCCCCGGTATCAATAAGCCAACTGAAGCGCATCTGCTCCTCCAGCTCCCGCAGCCTTCGGCCGAACCGCTCTTCCGGCACGGCTTCTCCTTCCCGAATCTGCGTCAAGCCTTCCATCCGGTATTTCATCAGGCCGAGCCGGGAAGTGTGGCCGAGCAGATACCAGCGGCCGTATTGATGGTCGTAGACGATCTTGAGCGGGAGCACGGTTTCCTGCTTGCCCTCGGCCTCGCGCATGAAGAGCGGATTCGTATTTTGCGAGGCATAGGCTGTTCCCTTCTTCGGCGAGAAATAGAGAAAGGACAGCATCCGCCGCTCCCGAATCGCCTGCAGCGCCGTATAGAGATGCGCCTCATCCAGAATGCGCGAGAAAAAATGATATTTATATAGAAACGGTTCTGCCGCAACCCCGGCCATCTTCCTCCGCTTCATCGCTTGCTTGAGATTATCCCGCAAAAGATAGCCCTGCACGGAAGGAACCTGCGTATTCGCCATTACATTGACGTAATCGTATAGATCAATCAATTCCTCGTCTCTTAAGTCGTGGGTCAGATCATGATTCATCGAATACCGGTAAGGCCGGCCGCCCTTTTCCTTGCGAATGACGCCGATTTCCTCCAAATATTTCAGATCGGAGCGGACCGTCTTCTCGTCAGGCAGCGGATTCGGCTCCGGGATGCGGGAACTGCACTCGTCCATCAGCTCCATTGCCGTCAACGGCTGCTCCTGCAGGACGGTCAAAATGATCGCCAGGCGAAGACTTTCGGATTCTTTGACCGATTTGGCACGGAACAAGAACAGGAGCATCGGATCCGCCGAATCATAGTAGCTGAAGCGCAGCATCTCTGCGAACTGCTGCCCCTGATCCACAGGAAGCTGCTCGGTGACCGTATGTACAATCTCCTTCAAGCGGCGGATCGTCTTGTCGAAGGTGTGGACCGAGATGCCGAGCCGCTGCGCGAACTGGTCCCGGCTATATGCGCCGCTCGTCAGGACGAGCATGCGAAGGAACTGAATTTCTTTATCGAAGCTTTCTTTTGCCATCGTCTGAGAAGCCTCCTTATGAGCCCGGCTGGGCTTATCTTTCATTGTAGCAGGGGAGGCCTAAGGGGAGAACGGAAAACTTTTGATCTCCTCGTAATACTTTCGCCATGTTCCCGCTTCCGAAAATAAGCGAAGATAGGGGTGTGAAGCCGACATATTACCCATTTTGAGAAAAGAGGAGGGACTTCCATGTCCACACTATCCACGATTCATCAGAGAATAAAACAGGAGCTGTGGCAGATCGAGCGCCAGGAGAACGTGCACATCATCTATGCCTGCGAATCGGGCAGCCGGGCATGGGGGTTCCCGTCGCAGGACAGTGATTATGATGTCCGCTTCATCTATGTGCGGCCCGTGGACTGGTACTTGTCCATCCGGGACCGCAGAGACGTCATCGAGCGCCCGATAAGCGATCAGCTCGACATTAACGGATGGGATCTGCGCAAGGCGCTGCAGTTGTTCCGCAAGTCGAACCCGCCGCTGCTCGAATGGCTGCAGTCGCCGATTGTGTACGAGGAGTCATCCTCCGTGACGGAGCGCATTCGCAGCCTGTCTTCGCATACCTTTTCACCGAAATCATGCATGTATCACTATCTTCATATGGCCAAAGGCAATTACCGCGAATATTTGCAGGGCAGCCAGGTCAAAATCAAAAAATATTTTTATGTGCTGCGCCCGTTACTTGCATGCGGCTGGATCGAGAAGCATAATGCCATGCCACCGATGGAGTTTGACGCTTTGGTTCGGGAGAGCGTTCCCGAAGGCAGCGAGCTGCGCCGTAATATTGAACGGCTGCTGGAGCGGAAGCGCTCGGGGGAGGAATTGGATGTGGAATGCCGAATTCCTTCTATAAATGCGTATCTCGAAGAGCGCATCGAGCACTACACGCGTACGGCGGTTCATCTGCGATCGCCGGCTGGACAGCAACGTCAGGATCAAGAGCTCGATAAGATGTTCCGTTCCGCCTTGCAAGAAGTATGGGCATAGCTGCACAGTGGAGCCATCAGCAAAGCATCTTGTGAACGGAGCGGGCGGAAGGGAAGAACATGTTCAAGGAGTGCGAGGATGAATATTTTTGCTCTATTTTATATAAGCTCAACCACGGATGGTAGAGTAAGGAGAGTTGACAGCAATGGCATATATAACAACAGACGGCGTGCGGGTATGGGGCCAGCCGGAGGAGAGTGCGGTCGCCCAGGCGAAGACCTGCGCGCGCCACGGGCGCGTCGTCCAGGCGCTGCTGATGGCCGACCATCATAAAGGCTACAGCCAACCGATTGGGGGCGTCATCGTGTATGATGGGCAAATCTCGCCTTCCGGCGTCGGCTATGACATCGCCTGCGGCAACAAGGCAGTGCGGACGAATCTGTACGCGGCGGATATCCAGCCGCGCATCGGCGTAATCATGGACGAGATTGCGGGCAAAATTTCATTCGGCGTCGGCCGCAACAATAAGGAGCCGGTGGATAATGAGCTGTTCGATGATCCGGACTGGGCGGTCTATCAGGCGATTGGGCGTCATGAGCATGACACACTGAAGGCGCTGGCCCGCAACCAATTGGGCACTGTCGGCAGCGGCAATCATTATGTCGACCTGTTCGTGGAGCCGGAGAGCGGGAGACTGTGGATCGGGAATCATTTTGGCAGCAGGGGCTTCGGCCATAAGACGGCGAGCGGGTTCCTGAATCTGGCCGCCGGGCAGGAATTTCTCGGCAAGGCGCCAGGCGAGAGCATGGATCAGCCGCCGGTGCTGCTGGAGCTGGACAGCGAGCTCGGCGACATGTACTACCGCGCCATGAAGCTGGCCGGGCGGTACGCCTACGCCGGCCGGGAGTACGTCATCAGCCAAGTCTTGTCCATCCTCGGGGCGGAGGCGGACTTCGAAGTGCATAATCACCATAACTTCGCGTGGCAAGAGCGGCATAACGGGCGGGACACCATCGTCGTCCGCAAGGGGGCCACGCCTTCGGCGCCCGGACAGCTTGGCTTCATCGGCGGTAGTATGGGCGATATTTCCGTCATCGTGCGCGGCACAGATTCAGAGGAGAACCGGGATGCTTATTATAGCACGGTTCATGGCGCCGGCCGGATGATGAGCCGGACCCAGGCGGCTGGCCGCATGAACTGGAAGACGCGTACCCGGACGGGCGGACAGATCACGCCGAAGCAGATGCAAGAGGCGGTCCGGAGCTTCGGCGTCGAGCTGCGCGGTGCAGGCACCGACGAGAGCCCGTTCGTCTACCGCAAGCTGCAAGCCGTTCTCGATGCGCACCAGAACACGCTCGACGTGCTGCATGTGCTGAAGCCGATCGGCGTCTGCATGGCCGGTGCGAACGAGTTCGACCCGTACAAAGACTAGACATCTTAGCCGTCCTTTCTCAACTATCAACTACCTTCACATAACAAGCAGGGCACAAACACAGTGCCCTGCTTGTTCCGCGTTGGCAGAGAAATGACTATGCGGCCCGCGATGCCTTATAAGCGTTTGCTTACAAAAAAATGTTTTGTAACTTATTGACAACTGCGACAACTCGTCGTATATTCAAACTACGACGAGTTGTCGCAGTAATGTTCAGAGGTGCGCGCCAATGAAAAATTTAGGAAGACTGTCTGAAACCGAAATGGAAGTCATGGAGGTGATATGGGGATTAGAAACGTCTGTAACGGTTAACCAGATCATGGAAATATTTAAAAGCAAGGACTGGAAAACCTCCACGTTATCGACCATACTGAAACGGCTCATTGAAAAAGGTTTTTTGACAAAATCAATGAGTGGCAAGGTGAACTATTACAATCCTGCTTTGACATTGAGTGAGTACAAAAAGTATGAGACCCAAAGTTTTATTAGCCGCTTATACAATGGGAAAGTAAAAAATTTTATTGCTGCCTTGGTTGATGATAATGAACTCAGTCATGAAGACATCGCGGAGCTAAAAGATTGGTTTGCCCGCAAGGATGGTAAGAAATGATGTCTTTAGCCGTGTCCCTCATTATTGCATCATTCGTTGGAATGGGCATTTGGATCTTGCAAAGCAGCATAAAGCCTGTCACGAAAAGAGTATTTTCTCAAACATGGCATTATTTTAGCAGCATGATTCCGGTCTTTTTTCTTCTTGGCGGTACAGAGATTATAAACAGACTTATTCCTGTTTTACGTTCTGTCTTGACCGGAATAGGACCACCTCCAGCATCAGGAACGATTGCGGAACAATATGCGCACGTCACTCCGCTCGAGCATACGGCAACAAACAGCTCATTATTGATGAGGGAACTGTTTGACTATCTGGTACGTTTTGATCATCTAGAGGAACTTGTTCTATCCGCAACTTTAATTTGGGCTGTCGGAGCCATTGTCTTTCTTGGTGTAAATATTAAAAAATATCGGGCCTTTAAACAATCGGTCTTACAAGAAAGCTGGATATGTAATGCGGTACGATGCCCTGTAAAGGTAATCGTAAGTACTCGTGTAACAACGCCAATGGTTATGGGGTTGTGGAAACCTGTTGTTGTACTGCCGAACGTCCACTTTGAGGAAAAAAGGCTTGCCATGATACTATCCCACGAACTCGTTCATATACAGCGCGGAGATCTCCTTGTGAAGCTGTTGATGCTTATAGCCAATGCGGTTCACTGGTTTAATCCGGCAGCTTATTGGCTCAATAAACAGATAAATACGCTGTGTGAACTGTCTTGTGATGAAAAAGTCGTTAAGGAAATGGATATGGAAAACCGAAGATTTTACGGTGAAACGCTTTTATCCATGCTCGAATATGGCGTTATGCAGAAAAATGTAGTTTGCACCAGCAGTTTATGCAACACGAAAAAAAGCATGAAAAGGAGACTTTTAAATCTTATGAATGTGAAGAAAACAAACAAGTCTATTATGATGCTGTCCCTTGTTGCAGCAATTGCACTGGTTGGAAGCGGCGGATTTGCTGCGTATGCTGCCGGAACGGCTATGCCGTCTTCCGTATCCAAGGAAGTTGAAGGGCTTAATGTCAGCGTAGAATATCCAGACGGAAAAGTTGAATCTTTTGATAAGGATGGCAATCGGATAGCAGCCAAAGCGAAAGTTAGGTACAAGCCGAAGAAATTAACCACTGAGGAGATAGTCGATCGCACGAAAAAACATATTGAAAAGGGGCTTGATGTGCCGCAGGGATATATTGATGATCTGCCGCAAAAAGATTTGGATGCACTCAATGAGACATATGGCTTGGAGCTTCAAAAGTCAAAATAAAAGAAGGATTCGTAGGGGAGATGATGATTTTGTCAAAAACAAAATGGAAATTTATCTCTATGAGCTTGCTTGTCGTCCTGTTGACCGGAAAAATAACATATGCCGCAGAGAATTTTTTTTGGTCGGATGTTGAACCTGCCCTTTCCTGTTACACAAGCCGAGACGGGGAAGCTAAGGAAATGGGTGTAGTGGTAGATGGCAAAAAAGTTAGCCAGGATATTCTCCCTTGTGAAGAAGCAAAGAAAAACCGTGTAATCGTCCTGGTAAATGGGAACTATTTGCATACCGGAGCCGGAACCGGGGCAGAGCCGTTTATTGAGAAGGGTCGTACGATGATTCCGTTAAGGGCACTTGGGGACGGATTCGGATTTGAAGTAGGATGGGAACAAAGTGAAGGCAAAATTACGTTGAACAAAGGCGATAAGAGTATCATGATGTATACTGGAAAAACGGAGATGTTGGTTGACGGCAAAGAGGTAAGTTTTGAAGAGGCAGCACCTATGGTTAAAAACGGCGTGACATTCTTACCCGTCAGACAACTTGCTGACATACTTGGCGTTAAAGTTGACTGGGATGGTAAAACAAGGACCGCGACGTTTACAGAAAAAGAATAGATTTTCTCAGCCTTAGTTCAATTCAATGGACTAAGGCTATTTTATTTGGAGAGACTTATGCTCTGACCGGTGAAAGATTGGTTTAGAGACTGACCCACCTTGGTCATAAAGAAGATCCCCTTACGTCAACTGAGGATAATCAGTTAGCGATAAGGGGATTTTCTTCACTCAGTTTAATCTGTAAATGATCTCAGTCTGGCAGTAGACGGATACATTTCATTAGTGCTGACTTTGGCCGCGTACTTCTCATTAGGATAAGCTGCTTTCATCCAAACGATTTGATCCTGTTGAATGTTGGCCAACCAACCTGTATCATCACCAAATTCATTTGAAAAACTAACGTTGATCGTAGGCATTGAAGTTTGTGGCAAGGATACGACATGGAGATTCACATACACATCCGGGGAAACAGTATAATATCCCCCTACGACCGCACCTTGATTACCATTTATGTTTTTTGGGACATACATATTTATTTCACCTGAATTATAAGACATTGTCCCGATCTGATCCGTTGAGGTTGGGCTGAACTCGGCAAGCTTCTCTTCGATTTGTTCTTGCGTTAAAAAGATCGTTGTTTTCACGCCGTTATCGTCATACGACTCCAGTTTCCCATCTTTCAATGAAAGAACGTTAACATTCCTGCCCTCCAATGAAAAATCAATTTCGGCGGAATTTTTTTCACGGGCCGACACGGATCCGTTATCTGCCGCAAATACCGGAGTAGCCATTAACATCACAATAACAAGCATTAAAGAAAACAGTTTGTTTACTTTCATGAGTTTATTCCTCCCCAATTTTTTTTTGCAAAAGCGACAATAACAATTAGCAAATCGGCCTTCAATCAATAAAGACAATTCACCTCCCATAAGCCGCTATTATCTTTTCGGGGGTATTCTTGGGTGTCCGCTTCGGCATTAGGCAGCCCTACTCAGATATGCATCAGAGCATGCAAGCGAGCGAATCTACGCTTATAACGATTTATCTCCAGCAAACTTGACGAAATAAATGATGCCGGACGAAAAGATTTTTGTAGAGAGCTTAAACAAAGCATAATTCCTTAAAATAGCGTATAATCTAATTCTGTGTGTAATTAACAAAATATGTCTATCAAGAAACTTAATACTTTCAAATAATCATTCTAAGAAAATTATGGTGTTGGAGGTACAAGCATGGAGCAATGGCTCACGTTTTTACGTGGCAATTTCCATCACCTAGACAAATCATCTCAAGAATTGATTTATCATTCTTTTCGGGAACTGATCTATCGTGACATATGCTTGCTGTTCAGGGATCATGCATTAGCCGAAGATGTTGTGCAAGAATCCTTCATAAAAATAGTTGAGCAAGCGCCAAAACTGAGAAATACTACAAATATGAAAGCTTGGATTAAGAAAGTGGCCCGGAATACAGCTTATGACTATTTGAAAAAAAATAAAAAATATCGTTATGTTTCGGACTTGCAGCTCGTTAAGGAAAGTGAATTCGTTGCCCCATCCATACAAGTTACGATACCCGAACAGGTGGAAGAACAAGTTCGTGACGAAATGCTCCATGAAGCTCTCAACCAGTTGAATATAAAATACCGGAATGTGTTATTTTTATTTTACGTCGAAGAAAAATCATACCGGGAAATTGCAGAAAAATTACAACTATCGGAACAAGCTCTCGGCCAAACATTAACAAGAGCGCGCAAGAAATTATTACATTACTTTTCAAGAAAATGGGTTGATTAAAATGAAGACCTGGCTCGACGGGATAGTGATGCAAAGAGCGGTAACGTATAAGGGCTTGCTCCAATAAAGATGGCAGAAATAGCTGCCAAGGGGGCTAGCGAGGGGACAACGCGGATATGCGATTGCGATTTATTGTCCGCAGTGTGTTAATGATGGCATTCAATACATTTATACAGCAGAACAGGCTAACGGCGCATTCGCACCGTTAGCCTGTGTCATGAGCGGGCTTATCAGGCTTGCCTTAAAGCTTTTTCCACACTTCCGCTTGGCCTGGCTCTTCGCCGGAGGTCCACCAGCGCGCCTCGTAGACAGCGCCTTTATGGGTTACCCGGTCGCCACCAAGGTAGGTCTTGCTTGCGTCCCAAGCCGGATATTGCGGGCTGTCGCCCAACGTTTTGACGGTCAGGGCCACAGATGGCTGTGATTTGTTGCCTGCCGTATCGACGGCTCTTATCGTGTATGTGTAGAAAGTATTCTCTGTTAATCCCGTATCGGTGTACGAGGTCTGTGCCGTCGTTCCGATCAGCGTGCCGTTGCGGTATACTTCGTACTGCTGAATTCCGTTCGGGCCTGAAGAAGGACTCCAAGTTAAGGAGATGCTCGTCTGCGTCTGTGAAGGCGAAGCTACGCCTGCTGGAACGGATGGCGTTACGCCACCGGAACCATTGTTCAGGTTGACGTCAATGACTTGATAGAACGCGTTGCCGGTATCGGCAACTTCCCATACGCCGAGGATAATATAATAGCCGCTGCGATCGGTTGGCACGCTGCATTGATGCGAGACGGATTTGTTCGGCCGTTGCCCGCCATCGTTATAGTAGCAGAATGGGTCCGGCTCAAGCTGGGCCCGGGTCAATGGCTGATTTGGATCCCAGTCTTTTTTCGTAATATAGTATTTCCATTCTTTCGTGGCATGCGGCGCTGTCAGATACCAAGTGAAGGTGTTGTTGCCGCCGTTCATATCGACTTTGTTCCAGCGGGTAGATGATTGTGCATCCAACTCCGGGAACACGCCGCCCCCGGCGATATGGCCGTCCGCCGGACCGCCGATCGGGAAGTTGCCCCTCGCTTCAATGCTTTGCGGCTCGTACTCCACGAGTCCGCAATTGGTGTTCTCCCCGAGCTTGCACTGATAGGCGCGGCTGTGCGGAGATTCGATATAGCCATGGGCGGACGCCTGCCCGGCGAATACCATCATGCAGAAGAAGGCGGCCAATACGGCGCCAAAAGCGACAAACATCGGGGATACTTTGGACGCTAGCGGATTCCAGACTCGCAACTGATTCATAACAATACCTCCTAAAAAGTTGAATTTGGACAAGTTCTACACAACGTCAGACCGCTGCTTTGGAAGAGATGACCACCTCCTTGATAGAATGAAACCGTTTTAAAATAAAGTTATCTCGTTTTAACTTTTCCGCGTAAAAAAGAAAAGTAACCGGTAAAAAAGGCTGAAATAGCGTCATTTACAACAAGAAAGCAGAAGTCAGGTCATGGATTGGAAGCTGGTGCTGCTAGCAGATTGTTGATTAATATGCTGGACTGGAGCTGTCGCATGTTGGCGGCATCTATCGCAAAGGCAGAGTATGCGCGCAAGGTGCCGAAAAAGAAGTCGGATTCCACGATGAAGTCTTCGTGTCGCCGCGTCTACTGCTCAGGATTCGACAGGAGTGGAGCGGGACATTCGTTGGTTTCATATTACAAAATTTTAACCAAATTGGCTATAACTAATTTTCATTATTTTGGAATAAAGTCAAATTGCATCCTTTGATTGGAGAATTATCCGAGGCTGAGTTTACGTTTTATCGTGAATATGAAAGGGGACATCTGTCTTTCCTTCACTTTACTTCACCAAGAGGATGAAGTCTTCTTTTGCAGTAAGATAGTATTATATAATTGTTCAGCGATAGATTCCGGACCATCTTGTTGGGCGATGCGGATGTTGCTATGATGGGAGGAAACATAGAGGTAAGGAGACGATGAAGTTGGAGAGACGCGAGCATTTGAAGTCTGATGTATACGCTTACTTGAAGCGGATAGGTTATGATGGTCCGCTTGACGGCGGTGCCGCTGTGCTGGCCGATCTGCAGGAATGTCATCTGCATGCCGTGCCCTACGAAAATTTTGATATTTTGAACCGAGTGCCGTTGTCGCTCGACATTCCTGATCTGATAAACAAAATTATAATCCGCCGCCGGGGCGGTTACTGTTTCGAGCTGAATGCATTGTTTGGATGGCTGCTGCGGGAGCTTGGCTATCCGGTCACCGATTTGATGGCTCGCTTTTGGCGAGATGAACCGAATCTCCCGCCCAAGCGCCGCCACCAGGTTCTGCAAGTCCGGGCCGGGGACAAGACGTATCTGTGCGATGTCGGAGTAGGCGGAATTGTTCCGCGCCGGCCGGTACGCATCGAAGCGGGCCTGGAGCAATGGCAGGGGGATGAATGCTATCGGCTGGAACGGGATCCGGACTATGGCTGGATGCTGTTCGAGTTCAAGCGGGACGGATGGAGCCGTCTCTATTCCTTTACGGAGGAGCCGCAGCTCCCGCGGGATTTCATTATGCCTTCGTTCTGGTGCGAGCATGCGCCGGAGTCCATTTTTACCCAACAGGCGATGGCGGCGGTCCGCACTCGTGAAGGGCGCAATACGCTCGCCGGAGATGAATTCCGCATCTTCACGGCCGATGGCGTCCATACCTTTATTCCACAGTCGAAGGAGCAATATGATGAAGCGTTGAAAACCTACTTCGGCATCGTGCTCGGATAAGCTTGAGGCCGCACGCCAAAAAGAGCGCTCCCTTGCAGGCAATGCCTTATCTTAATGACATTGCCCTTGCGGGACGCTCTTTTTGCCTTCTTCGCTTCCTTCATCTGGTGCCGTTCAAGTTCCCCATGCTACAGTTGCTTGGCGGTGAACGGAGGTTATAAGCGCAGCAGGGCCGGATCGAAGGTTGGCACAAGCCCTTCTTCTGCGGCTCTTCTCAGAAGAGCCTCTACGGCAGCGTATCCGTCCTCGCCTAGATTTGCGGTGAACTCGTTCACATAGAGATTGATATGGGCTTGCGCCACCTGCGGATCCATTTCCTGCGCATGGTGCAGCACGTAAGACAGGGACGCCTCCGGGTGCGCCCAGGCATATTCCACGGATGCGCGCGCCCATTCGGCGATCTTGCCTGCATCAAGGGTCCGGCGGGCAATGATTGCCCCGAGCGGGATAGGCAGGCCGGTATCGGCTTCCCACCAGCTTCCCATATCGGCCAGCAAGGTCAACCCGTAAGACGGGTAGGTGAAGCGCGCTTCATGGATAACGAGTCCGGCGTCGATATGGCCGTCGCGCACCGCCGGCATAATCTGATGGAACGGCATGACGACGATCTCCCCTACGCCGCCGGGCACATGCTTCGCTGCCCACAAGCGGAACAGCAGGTAAGCCGTCGAGCGCTCGCTCGGAACGGCTACCCGCCGGCCGCTGAGCGCCGCCGGATCGCTTCCGCCTTCCTTCGTCAGCACGAGCGGGCCGCAGCCCCGGCCGAGCGCGCCGCCGCATGGGAGCAGCGCATAATCGGACAGCACCCAGGGAAGCGCCGCATAGGAGATTTTAAGCACCTCCGGTCCTTGGCCGCTGGCCGCCAGACCGTTCGTAATATCGATGTCCGCATAGGTTACGTCCAGCTCCGGCGCTCCGGGAATAAGCCCGTGCACCCAGGCATGGAAGACAAACGTATCGTTCGGACAAGGGGAAAAGGCAATTTTCATGATTACAGCACCTCCGGTAAGACTGAACAAGCGGCTTCCAATGCTTTCAGCGCCTCTGGGATGCGCCATGCCGCCCGGTTGCGCGGACCGACCGCGTTCGAGATCGACCGGATCTCGAATGCCGGCAAGCCGAACTGGCGTGCGGCCACAGCGACGCCATAGCCTTCCATCGCTTCGGCGGCGGCCCCGGGCACCCGCTGGGCGAGCATCGCGGCCGTCTCGGCCGTGCCTGTCACCGTGGACAGGGTCAGCACAGGTCCGGCGCATGCCTGCAGCGGAATAGCCTGCACTGCTTGACAGATACGCTCGGCCGTACCGGCATCGACCGGGATATAGGCCGAGCCGAAGCCAAGCTCATCCACGCTGCAGAAGCCGTCGGGCGTCTCGGCTCCCAGGTCGGCCGCGATGATCGGGCTGGCCACGACGACGGAGCCGACATCGGCCCGCTCCGCGAAGCCGCCCGCAATGCCGGCGCACACGGCCGCGCTATAATCTGCGGCGGCCAGCTCTCGGGCGGTGCTCGCCGCGGCGGCCGCCGTCCCGACGCCGCCGACGATTACGTTGAAGCGGGCGTCTCCGTCCAAGCCGCGCAGGACGGCATCCCGCTCGGCGGGCACGGATGTTACTATGAGGATGCGAGCCCCCGTTTCCGCTGTCTCACTGCGGAGAGGGGAGGCATCCATCGTATCATTATGATGTGAACTCATATTACTGACTCTCCTTGAATGTCGTTCCAGCCGGAACGTTGTCCTACCTCCACGTTATCCGCTTCCCGCCCAGAAGTAAAGGGAGTCCGGATAGGATTTTAGAGCATAGGGCAATACTCTGCCGAGGAATATGTTTATAGTAACATATGAGAGCAACGATGTGCATCGCATAAAAAACGCCTTGAAACCTATTGGTTCCTGGTTGATCTCTAATTCATGTTGAGCCGTCATCGCGGCCCCGTCCCGCGTTATGCATTTCCCTCCTGCCATCCGGTTGAGGTACAATAAAGCTGTTCCACTCGCGCAAGCGAGGAAGGCTCAACGGAGACAAGGAGATGTTCGGATATGGGAGTACAGTGGCGCGAGAAGCATTACATACATTCGGACAATTGCGATTATAAGAAGCGGTGCAAGCTCTCGACCCTGCTCGAATGGATGCAGCGGGCGGGCGATGCGCAGCTTGGGCACTACGGGGTCTCGCTGGACGAGATGATCCGCCAGGGCATGGCGTGGATGCTGGTTACGATCGATTTGGAGTGGAAAAGGCTTCCCGTCTATGGTGAGACGATCGAGATGGTGACATGGAACCGGGGGGCGACTGGCGTTCAGTGGCAGCGCGACTTCCGCATTTATGGTCCGGATAGCGCGGACTGGATAGCGCAGGCCCGGACTTCGTGGGTGCTTGTCGATCTGAACAAGCGCCGCATTTTTCGCGCATCGGCCTGTCCTTACGACCTGCCGGTGCATCCCGATGATTGCGTAGGCGGCATGCCGCGCAAGGTCGAGGTTCCGGCCGGGCTTAAGCAGGAACATGCCTATGATATGACGGTGCGGGTAAGCAGCATCGATATGAACGGGCATCTGAACAATGCGCGTTTTGGCGATATTTGCCTCGATGCGATGCAGCCGGAGGAACTGGAACGGGGGCTGTCCCGCTTCCGCATCACGTATCACCGGGAAGCCGTCCTGAACGACAAGATTGCGGTCATCCGCTCGGCATGGCAGGATGGTCACTGCTTCATCAGCGGGATATCCGATGAAGGCACAGCGTATTTCGACGCAGTGATTGCCGCGGATCGGGATGAAATGCACAGGAACGAAGTGGAATAGACAGCAACGGACAGGAGTGAATGTAGACTCCTGTTTTCTTTTTAATCAGGAAATAAGACATCGGTCAAAAAGTCTGTAAAAATAAGGTTTGTGGGTAAAACGTCCTATATGGTAATATTTACACGGTTAATCAATTCGAGAAGGCAGGGACGGGGGAAACCGATGGCGGGGCCCGGTACTCTGCCAGGATATTCATCAGAAGAGAATGGGAGCAAAGAGAATGAAGAAGAGAGCAATCATGGCCGTACTGGGGGCTGCCTTCCTCGCGGCGGTCTTGGGCCAGCATGGCGAGACTCAGGCTGCGGGTCGCAGCGTCGGGTATATGGATACGGCGGCGAACCGCACCTACGTGCCGATTCGTTACTTGAGCGAGCAATTGAAATATCAAGTGAAATGGGACAAGGCCGCCCAGCGCATCGATGTGCGCGCGAATGAGGACACGTTGTCTTTGACGGTCGGGAGCAAGAAGGCGCAGGTGAATGGTGCGGTGAAGCAGATGGATGCGGCGCCTTTTGTCGAGGGAGGGACGACCTATGTGCCGATTCGCTTCATCGGAGAAGCGATGAAGCTCCAGATGAAGTGGGACAAGGCAGCCTCTGCGCTCGTGTTCGATACAGCTAAAGGGAAGCAGAAGCTCCCGGTCGTCTCCATGGAGCGATTGAACCGTGCCGCGGCTCCTATGGAACAGAAGCAGAAAACGTTCACTGTCGGCAAGAAGCGGGTGTCGGCTTCGATCGTGGAGATCGATCTGCTTCATCCGAAGATCCGGCTCGATGTGGCGGTGGCTGGAGGCAAGATTGGCTCCGTGGACAGCCTGAAGCATATGGCGGATGCCAGCAAGGCGGCGGTGGCGATGAACGGGACGTTTTTCGATGCCTATACGAAGACGAGCTATAAGGCTCCGTACGGCCATATCGTGAAAAAGGGCGAGCTGGTGCATCCAAGTCCGGCCGACCGCCGAACCGTGCTTCTATTCACGAAGGACAACGAGGTGGGGTTCGTGCAGGGCAAGGAGTTCCCGCAGCGCTTCGAGGAAGGCGATGTGGAAGGAGCGCTCCAGGCGGGACCGCGCTTGGTGACGAACGGTCAGGTCAGCGTCGATCCGGTGCCGGAAGGCTTCAAGGATCCGAAAATATTAACGAACAGCGGCGCGCGCAGCGCTGTCGGCGTCACGTCGGACCATAAGCTGATTCTGTTGACGACTTCCGGGGCCACGATTCCGGAGCTCGCTCAGATGATGAAGCAGGCCGGCGCGCACCAGGCGATGAATCTGGATGGCGGGGCATCAAGCGGGCTGTACTACAAAGGTAAATATATCACCTCCCCTGGCCGGGAAATCAGCAACGCGCTGCTCATCCATTACGGCAACTGATAGCTAAGTAGCTAACCGGGAGGCATGAACGCGTGGGAGGATTCCTGCCGCGGGTTCACACGGACAAGGCCCACGCCGAGCGAGCGTGGGCCTTGCTGTGTATGCTAGGAGCCGGTCGTCACGAATATGCCGAGCGGCGTATTCGATTCACCGGCGGTCATGAGGGAGAAGGTGAAGGTGGACAGGCCTTCCGGCGCCTCATATTCGGCGATCCGGCATGCATCCTTATTCGTTGGCAGGGCTGGTATACGGAATACCTCCCCGCCGAGCCGGACGGCGCCGGCATATTTTCCCCCGCGCGGATTGACCCAAATGTGGACCTTGGCCGGAGCACCCGTCTCGTTCCGGATCGGAAGGCTTACCGTGTAGATCGCGCCGAATTGGGCAATATTATTCACCGCTCCGCTGCCGCTGAGCGGATCGCTGCTGCCGGACGTGAACAGCAGGTCCACGGGCGGGCTCCCGCCGAATTGGCGCGATTTCTCCAAGGCGCGATAATGATGCGTCGTCCCGCCGATCTCGTATTCCGGCATAAGCGCCAACGTCTCCGAGAACGGCCAGCTGCCGCGCGGATGCGGCTGTCCGGCGGCAGAGAGCGGCTCTGCTACGATCGTTCGCAGATCGGCATCGGCTCCGCGGCTGGCTGCAGTCCGCACGACGTAATGGAGCGGCCCATCCCCTGAGCTCCGGCAGACGGTAAATTCATAAATGAAGCCGATAAGATGGCCATGCGGCACCTCCCGGGCTTCGAGCAGGCCAGCCTCCTGCGCCAATGGCCTGCTATCGGCCGCAGCATGATCTTCCATCGTCCCGGCCAAGCAGGCCGCAGCCAGACATTGGCCCGCTTCGACCAGTATGTTCCCGGACGCCTCCACGATCCGCACCTCCCGCTTCAGATCCTGAATCTGGATTGTGTTCGCTGCGGATTGATTTTCCAGGGTCAAGCCCAACCGCAGCGGCTGGCCGGTCTGATTGATATGCCAGCCCATCACCCGGTGCTTCACCTCATCCTCGCCGCTCTGGACGACATCATGCCAGAGCGTCCCATTTGCCTCGGGGAAGCTGGCGTCATCGATCACCTCCGGATTATCGCTCAGCATCAGTCTGCGGCGGCTTCCAGGCGCCGCGGCTGCAACTTCTTGGAATGGATAAGCCGCATCCATCTTGCTTGCGGATAATTCAGGCTGCTTGCATCTCATCATTAGGGTTCGCCTCCATCTCCGTGATTGGCGAAGAGCGTGAATGTGAACCGGATGCAGCGGCGGATTTTCCCGGCTTCCCGGGATCCGATTCCGTGTCGAATTCACGCCTTCACTTTATAAGGCAATTCGGAACAACGATCTACAACCTGCTGCGCAAAATTTTTTTCTCTCTGCTGTTAGATCCAACTCAGCGGTCCATCAGCTTCACGAGCTTGAATTCCGTGGAGGATTCGGGCGCCGGCGTGTAGATGCTGCAGCGCAGATCGGCGTCGCCTTGCACCTGCAGGGAAGTCAGATGGAACAGCATTTTCCCCGCCCGGGCATGTCTGAACTCAATGACGACCTCCGGGGCGGTGCTTACCTGGCTCTGGTTCCATAACCGCTGGAAGTCCGGGTGAACCTCCTTCATCTCCTCCAGGAAGCGATCATACCATCCATCCTCTACGTACTGGCCGTAATACGCGCGGAATATCGACAGAAATCCTTTGACGAAATGCTCCCAGTTGACCGCCAGGCTCTGGAATTCCTTGCGCGTGAACAGCAGGCGAATCATATTCCGCTCTTCCGGCGGGATGACGGTGAAATCAAGGAAGACATGGGACGCTGCCTCATTCCAGCCGACGATATGGCAGCGCCGATCCGACACAATTGTCGGGCAATGCCGCAGCTCCTGCAGAATCCGCTGCAGGGCGGGGCTAATCTGCGGCTCTTCCTCTTCCCGTAAGGCGGGGCCGGCCCCTCCCTCCAAGGCCAGCGCATACAAATATTTGCGCTCGTCCACGGTCAGCTTCAACGCCTCCGCGATACTGTCCAGCACCGAAGCCGACACTTGAATATCCCGTCCCTGCTCCAGCCAGGTATACCATGTCGTGCTGACGCCCGCCAATTGGGCGACCTCCTCGCGGCGAAGCCCGGGGGTCCGGCGCCGGGTTCCTGCCGGGAGACCTACGGATTGGGGAAGGATCTGCGCCCGCTTGGCGCGCAGGAACTCGGACAGCATTTGCAATCGGGTCGGTGAATTCATCGATGGCACCTCACACTCGCTAATCTGGTACTAATTATACTAGGATAAACAACAACTTGTAATAGGATAATTGCTGTGACAAAATAAAGCCGACACGACAACCAGTATGGATGAAGGAGGACATGGATATGGAGAGAGTCGTCATTACAGGGATGGGAGCCATCACGCCGCTTGGCCAGGATACGGATTCCCTATGGCAGGGGCTGATTCGCGGACAATCAGGAATCTCCGCGATAGATGCGTTCGATGCCTCCTCCTGCAAGGTCCGCATCGCGGGCCAAGTGCGGGACTTCGATGCGGAAGCCCGCTTCGGGCGCAAGGAAGCGCGCCGTATGGACCGGTTCACCCAGTTTGCCCTGGCGGCGGCCGAAGAAGCCTACCGTCAAGCGGAGCTCGATCGCTGGAGCGGGCTCGACGGCGAGCGCATGGGCGTCTATGTCGGATCGGGCATCGGCGGCATCCAGACGATGCTGCAGCAGGAGGCAATCCTGCGCGAACGGGGACCGGATCGGGTCAGCCCGACGCTTGTGCCCATGATGATCGCGAATATGGCCGCGGCCCAGATCAGCATCCGGTACGGCGCGCTCGGGCCATCGATGGCGCCGGTTACGGCATGCTCGATCGGGAACACGGCGATCGGGGAAGCGTTCCGCCTCATTCGAGCGGGCGGCGCGGATGTGGTCATGGCGGGCGGAACCGAGGCGGCCCTCACGGACTTGGCGTTGGCCAGCTTCAGCAACGCGACGGCCTTGTCGGCTCGCAATGACGAGCCGGAGCGGGCGAGCCGCCCCTTCGATCGGGGGCGGGACGGATTCGTGATGGCGGAAGGCGCCGGCATCGTCATCCTGGAGTCGCTCACACATGCGCTTCGCAGAGGAGCGCCGATCTTCGCCGAGGTCATCGGCTATGGAGCGAGCTCCGACGCGTATCATATGGTGGCGAGCCATCCGGAGGGACGCGGGGCGAGCCAGTCGATGAGAGCGGCGCTGCGGGAAGCGGGAATCGCGCCGCAGGAGGTGGGCGTCATCAGCGCCCATGCGACAAGCACCGAGGTCGGCGACCTGTCGGAGACGCGCGCGATTCATGAGGTATTCGGCGAGCATGCCCGCCGCATTCCGGTCACCGCCAACAAATCGATGCTCGGCCATATGCTGGGCGCGGCGGGCGGCGTCGAGGCGATCGCGCTCGTGAAGACGCTGCAGGAAGGCATCGTGCCGCCGACGATCAATCTGGAGGAGCCGGATCCGGCTTGCGACCTCGATTATGTTCCCCATACGGCCCGCCGAATCGAGGCCCGCATCGGCATCTCGAATTCCTTCGGCTTCGGCGGGCATAATGCCGTCATCGCCTTGCAAACTTACGAAGAGTAGCGGCGGCTGGCGGCCGAGCGGGGCGTCTCAGCCGAGCGTTGGGGTGTGGATCGGCCGGCTGGCGGCTCTTAATAAGTGAAATCGCTCGAATCTAGGGCAAGCGCGCTGACGGCAATTAAGGGGCAGGCGCGCAGCCGATTTGGGAACGGGAGAAGGAGTTTCTTCATTTTTGTAGAATAGGTTTATGGCAAAAGCAGAGTCCATTGGAGGCGATTGTGCCCCGGTGGACTTTTCGCATTGTCATTGTCCTGCGCGAGAACGATGCTGCACCTGCCCTGGAAGCGGCAGCGCTTTTTCTATTTCTATCCGAGAAAAGAGGTACTTTTATGCTTCGCCGTTTTTTTGCTTATTACCGGCCCTATAAATACTTGTTCCTCCTGGATTTCGGCTGCGCGGTTATCGCGGGGCTGCTGGAGCTGGGATTCCCGATCGCCGTCAACCAGGTGGTGGACAAGTTGCTGCCGGGCAATGACTGGCCGCTCATCGTCTGGGCCTGTGCCGGGCTGCTGGCGCTATATCTGCTCAATATGGGGCTGCAGTATATCGTTACCTATTGGGGCCATATGCTCGGCATCAACATCGAGACCGATATGCGCAAAAAGCTGTTCGATCATATTCAAAAGCTCTCGTTCCGCTTTTTCGACAACAACAAGACGGGCCATCTGATGTCCCGCATGAGCAATGATTTGTTCGAGATCGGCGAGATGGCCCATCACGGGCCCGAGGATGTGTTCATCGCGGTGATGACGCTTATCGGCTCGTTCGTGCTGATGCTCACCATCAACTGGAAGCTGGCCTGCCTCACGTTCGCGATTATTCCATTCCTCATCTGGCTCGTCGTCGTCTGCAACAAGCGGATGACCCAGGCGAATCACCGGATGTTCACCGACATCGCCGATTTCAACGGACGGGTTGAAGACACGTTCGGCGGGATCCGTGTCGTGCAGGCGTTCGCGAACGAAGGCTTCGAGCAGAAGCGCTTCGCCGTCAACAACCAGCGCTTCCGTACGACGAAGCTGATTGCGTACCGGATTATGGCGCTCAACTCGTCGGTCAGCTATATGCTGATGCGGCTCGTCACCGTATTTGTACTCATCTGCGGCGCGTGGTTCGTCATTCGGGGGGAGCTGTCCTATGGCGAACTGGTCGGCTTCATTTTGCTGACGAACGTGTTCTTCAAGCCGATCGACAAGATCAATGCCGTCATCGAGAGCTATCCGAAGGGGATCGCGGGCTTCAAGCGCTACCTTCAAATTCTTGATACGGAGCCGGATGTGAAGGATGCGCCCGATGCGATTGAGGTGGCCCATCTGCGCGGCGATATCCGGTACGAAGGCGTCACCTTTGCCTATGACGGCCTGGCTCCGGTGCTCGAAAATATTGATCTGACGATTTCTGCCGGAGAGACGGTCGCGTTCGTCGGGCCTTCCGGGGCGGGCAAGACGACGCTGTGCAGTCTGCTGC
This sequence comes from Paenibacillus thiaminolyticus, assembly GCF_007066085.1. NCBI lineage: Bacteria > Bacillati > Bacillota > Bacilli > Caryophanales > Paenibacillaceae > Paenibacillus > Paenibacillus thiaminolyticus. The sequence goes on from NZ_CP041405.1 coordinate 5,049,156, forward strand.
CGCGCTTCTATGACACCGAGGAGGGCCGCATCACGATCGACGGCATCGATACGCGAGAGATGACGCTTGCTTCGCTGCGCCGGCAGATCGGGATCGTGCAGCAGGATGTGTTCCTGTTCGCGGGCACGCTGCGCGAGAACATTGCCTACGGGAAGCTTGGCGCGAGCGAGGATGAGATTATGGACGCGGCGCGCCGGGCACGGCTGGAGGAGTTCATCCGCTCGCAGCCGCTCGGGCTGGACACGGTCGTGGGCGAGCGGGGCGTGAAGCTGTCCGGCGGGCAGAAGCAGCGGCTGGCCATCGCCCGCATGTTCCTCAAGAATCCGCCGATTCTCATTCTGGACGAGGCGACATCCGCGCTGGATACCGAGACCGAAGCGGCCATTCAGCAATCGCTGGCTGAACTGGCGGCCGGGCGGACGACGCTTATCATCGCCCATCGCCTGGCTACGATTAAGCATGCAGACCGTATCGTCGTCGTTAATGAAGACGGCATCGCCGAGCAGGGGCGGCATGACGAGCTGCTGGCGCTGGGCGGCAGCTACAGCCGGCTGCATCACGCCCAGTTCGGGGCATAATTGCCGTCAGGGCTGGCACGGTGGAGGCACGAGCTCTGGTAACTTTACCGTGGCTGGCGGCGATATGCGGGGCTGCTACTTCTTCCCCGCTTGGCCCATCCTGCCATTGCCAAGCGGGCGGGAATGCGGTATTATAGGGGCGATTACATATTCATACAAATTCGGGGGCTTGAGGAGTCAGGCTGAGATAGTAGCCAGTATACCGCTACGGACCGTTAATCTGATCTGGATAATGCCAGCGTAGAGAACCAATGTATTTGTCGTGCGATCATGCTTGAAGGATGATCATCGGCTTACTCTACCGTCTGGGTTCCAGACGGTTTTTTTGTATGAACGATGGGATAAGGGAGAGGGTAGCAATGCAAGAACAGGCAAGTGACAAGAAAGGATTGCGCTTCCAGGACATTCTCATTACCGTCATGATCGGGGTCGTCTTCGGCGTCATCTTCAAGCTGTGGGATAGCGTGTACAGCATCGTGAAGCCGCTGTTCCCGCAGGCGGGGCAATTGACTTACGGCATGTGGTTCATGGCCGGGCCGTTCGCCTACTTGCTTATCCGCAAGCCGGGCGTCGCGCTCATTGCCAGTCTGGCCGCAGCCAATCTGTCGGCCCTGCTCGGGTCGGGATGGGGGCTGGAGACGATCATGTACGGATTCGTCCAGGGCTTGGCGGCCGAGCTCGTCTTCGCCTTGGCGCGTTACCGCCGGGGAGGATTAGCGATTGCCGGAGCGGCCGGAATCATGTCGGCTGCCGGCTCTTTCCTCCTCGATCTCGGTTACGGCTATGCCAATTACGAGACATGGGTGCTTGTGCTGAAATACGGGCTGCGCGTCATCAGCGCCTTCACGTTCGCCGGCATCTTCGCATACTTCCTGATGCGCGCGCTGGAGGCGACCGGGGTAACCAATTCGATTCGGCCAGTTGGGAAGGAAGAATATGCGGCTCTGGACCGGTAGGCGCAGGACACCGGCTGGCGGGCAGGCCCGCAAGCCGGTCATCAAGGGCACAACAACGATGGGGTGTTGGGATTGACACAAGAACGAGCGGCCTCAACCTCGGCCGCGATTACGAATCTGAGATTGAAATTCCCGGGAGAGGCGTCCTTGCTGTTCAAGGACCTCTCCTTCTCGATTGCTGCGGGGGAGAAGGTGCTGCTGCTCGGACCGAGCGGCTGCGGCAAATCGACGCTGCTGCAAGTGCTGAGCGGCATTATGCCGGGCTCGGTGGAAGTCCCGCTCAAATACGAGCGGAGGCAGCTCCCGGATAGCTGGGGCTTCGTGTTCCAGGATCCGGATACCCAGTTCTGCATGCCGTATGTCGATGAGGAATTGGCATTCGTCCTGGAGAATCTGTCGGTTCCGCGGGAGCAGATGGAGCCGCGCATGATAAGCATATTGGAGCGGGTCGGGCTGCGGCTGGATGAACTGCATACGCCGATTGCGGCGCTATCGCAGGGCATGAAGCAGCGGCTGGCGCTCGCCTCCGTCCTGCTGCTGGAGCCGGAGGTGCTGTTCCTGGATGAACCTTCGGCTCTGCTCGATCCGGAAGGGACGCAGCAGATCTGGGAGACGGTGAAGGACATCGCCGGCTCGCATACGCTGCTGATCGTGGAGCACAAGCTGGAGTTGGTAGCCGATATCGTTGATCGGGTTGTACTGTTCGACAGCGAGGGCCGCATTATGGCAGATGGCGAGCCAGGTGCTATTTTCACGATGCACAAGGAGAAGCTGATCGAATACGGCATCTGGTATCCGGACGTGTGGCGGGATCATGTGAAGTCGGAGGCGTACCGCGCCGTCGCGAGCGCCAAGCGGCGGCAGCGCCAGACCGAAGCGGCGACCGCTCTTCGGGAGGAGCCGATCATCGCCTTGCGCGGGTTCTCCGGTTACCGGGGAGAAGCCGAGGCCATCGCCGTCGAGGCGGCCGATGTCTATCCGGGCGAATGGATCGCCGTCACGGGCCCGAACGGCGCAGGCAAGAGCACGCTGCTGCTGTCCCTGATGCGGCTGCTTCGCACCAGCGGCTCCTATGTTATCGGGGGACGTCCGGTCCCGGAGCCGAAGCAGCGCGGCTGGTTCCGGAAGGCCCGGCCGGAACCGCCGGACGAGCTGGCCTTCGTCTTCCAGAACCCGGAGATGCAGTTCCTGACCGATTCCGTCTACGAGGAGCTGGCTTACGGCTTGCGGCTGGCGGAGTGGTCTGACGCTGAGATTGAGCGGCAGGTGACGGCCTTGATGGCGGCCTTCGATCTGGATATGGGAGCGGGCCGGCATCCGTACCATCTCTCGCTGGGGCAGAAGCGCCGCCTCAGCGTCGCCACCGCCGTCGTGCGGGAGCATCCGGTTCTGCTGCTTGACGAGCCGACCTTCGGCCAAGACGCGAGGAACACGTTCGCGATCCTCGACAAGCTGGAGCGTCTGCGGGCGGCAGGGACGGCTATCGTGATGGTCACGCATGATCTGAATATCGTGCGTCACTATGCCGATCGCGTGTGGCAGGTCGAAATGGGCCGACTAACGGTGTTGGATACGAGCAGGGAACGGGAGGCGCAGCTTACATGAATCTACTGACACCGCAGACCGAGACCTGGCTGCATCGCGTCAACCCGGCCTATAAGCTGTTCGTCTTCGTGCTGCTGCTTCTTGTCACCTTGCTGAACAGGCAATTCGACTTCGCCTTGAATCAGCTGATTGCCTATACGGCGCTGCTGTTCCTGTGCAGCGGCCACTCCCGGAAGAAAGTGCTGCTGATTACGCTGCCGTTCCTGTTCTTGTTCATCTCTTCCGCTTCGACGATGATCCTGTTCGGCAAAGGCGAGCATATCTGGTGGTCGTGGGGGCTGATTCGCATCTCCGAAGAGAGCTTCTACCGCGGTCTGATGCTGGGCTGCAAGACGCTGACCTTCGGCATGCTGGGGCTGGCCTTTGCCTTGACGACGAAGCCGATTCAGCTCTTCTACGCCTTGATGCAGCAGTTCCGGCTTCCCGCCAAATACGCCTACAGCTTCATTGCCTCGATCCGGATGCTTCCCGCGGTCTGGGATGATATCCGCACGCGATCTGACGCGCTGACCGTGCGGGGTGCGCGCTATGCCAAGGGAATCAAGGGCATGTTCGAGCGGCTGCGCAATTACGCGCTGCCGCTGCTGGCGCAGAGCATCCGCCGGGCCCAGCGCGTCGCCGTCGCGATGGAAGCGAAGCGGTTCCAGATGGGAAAGGCGCGCACGTATTACTATGTGACACGGTATACCCGTGCCGACATCGGCTTCACGCTCGTGATGCTCGGCCTGATGGCGGCAGCGTATTATATGGCGGTTCGGCTGCCGCTTGTCGGGTGGGGGCTGGGCTGAGGCGGGTCTCCCGCCCGTTGCCCATGCCGCTGCCGGCTATCCTTGAAGATCTGACTGCTGGCGTTCCAGCCGGAGGGATGGATTGCGTGCCGCGAAGAACCCCTCCTTCATCGCATCGGTGGCCGGCAAGCTCCGCGAGACGGCATCGAGCGACCAGTAGAGCCCGACGGCCGCCACCGCTAATCCGCAGGAAGCGATGACTCCGGCGCTGGGCAGCAGCGTGCCGAGGCTGCCGCCGATCAGGCTTCCGATCGGTGAAGCGATTCCGCTTAACCCGGAAGCCGCCGCGAACACAACGCCCAATTGGCGCTGCGGGACGCCTTTTTGAATGACAGTGTTGATAAGGACATTGACGGCTCCGCCGGGAAGCCAGGCCAGGCCATAGAGGAGAACGGTAAGCCATATCCAGGGGCTGAATACGCTCAGCGACCATAAGATTCCGCATGACAGATAGGCGATGGAATACAGGAAGCCTAGCCGGAGGCGCTCCAGCTTCACATAAGGCGAGCATATGGCGCCGATCAGACTGCAGAGCGCTTGCGCCGTCAGCAGAATGCCATAAATTCCAGGTCCTCCAATCTGGCTGCTAAAAGCAGGCAGAAGACTGAAGGTCGCTCCCCCGGCGGCATTAATGGCGATGACCCCGAAGAGAAGCCGGGAGAGGGGCGTTGCCACCAGAAGCCGTATGCCTTCTCTCATGTCGGATATATATTTCCTCACCGGATGAGAGGCTGGCTTCGGCTCCGCGTGCAGCTTTCTTTCCTCGGTTGCGGTAGCGGGAATACGGATCTGCGCAAAGAGAAGGGCTCCAATGAAGAAGCCGACCGAATTCCAGAGATACAGCGAGATGGCGCCGAGCAGTGCGATGAGCGCGCCTGACAATGCATTGCAGGCTACTTCCATGCCCTGATAGGCAATCGAGAACAGGGAATTGCCCTGGGTAAGATGCTTCTTCGCCACCAATCGGGGCAGCGCCGACAATTGCGCCGGATAGACCCACATATTGCATGCGGACAATATCGGCGTAAGGGTGAGCACCAGGCCAACGCTCAAAAATCCGCCATACGCCGCCAGCGGAACGATGAGCAGCAGAATGCCCTGCAGGAGCTGGGTGTATACGAGAATGCTCCGAATGGGGAGGCGGTCGATGATGGGCCCGGACAGAAGCTGAATCAGTCTGGGAATAAGGGATAAAAAGCCCGCCAGTCCCGTATACAGCGTGGAACCGCCCAAGTCATACACAAGCCACATCGCTGCCACGGCATAGAGGCTGTCTCCGATGTTCGTCAGGATGCGCCCCGCGAACATAAGCGTGAAATTCCGGTTTTGAAAAATGTCCAATACAATCCCTCCACGTTATGGCACTCGGACGCCAATCAAGACTTCTGCTCCGTTGACACCATCTTCACGCCAATCGCGAACTCCTGACTGTTATCTTCATGATTGTCCGCCGTTTTCCGGACCCACTGCTCCAGCAAAGAACGAAACTCGGATACAAGCTCCTCCCGCTGCTCGGGTGAGAGATACAACCGGAGGCTGAGCAGGGTACGGGATACGTCATCCAGATCTTGCGCCAATGCCGGATCGTTGAATTGATCGCCCTCCGAGCTGTACCATTTGGCCTTCGCCTTGTAGTACTTTTCAATAATTCCGCCCGCTGACTGGGTATCCACGAGATCAATCAGCCCGCCTTCATACAGCTTCTGTATATGGTAGTGAATGCTGCCGGGTGTCTGCTTCAGTTCATCGGCGACCTGCTTCGCTGTCTTGGGCTTGTCTTGAAGGGCGGCAATAATCTTGATTCGCTTGGCACTGCCAAGCAGCTTGGATTGTTCGACTGAGATCGGAAGAGAGGACTGCGGTGTTACGTCCATTGATAGGAACCTCCTTAATAAAATGGAGTAGTACGAGCAAATATGTTGGATAATCTAATTATTTAGTTCGTTCTAAAAAATTAGATCGTATATGCAAATTATACTACCGTACGTGGCATGTTTTGTAAACACCCATTTATCCTTATAAATAATCTTCTCAAAGGGGGATGATCATGACTACTAAAGAAGTAGTACAGTCCATTGTTATCCACGGCTTTTTAGGTTATTTGTGGGTTCTTTTCATCACCCATATCGTAAACGTGGCTAATTCAATGGACTATATGATAGCACGATCTCTTCTCATCCTGGCAGGTACACTTTTGTTTTGGTCGATCGTTAACCGGATTACTCCATTTCACAGTTATAAATTTACGCACCCTGCCAAAATCGCAGGTATTATTTCCTTTGTCTTGGTTGTATTGCTACAAGTGTTCGGACTCACTATTGTATAAACCGGACGGAAAATCCTCAAAAAAGAGACGATCGCACCAGATCGTCTCTTTGGCAATCTTGTTGATAATACGGCAGCCCGGTTCAACTCGAGGCCAGCAATGGAAGCCGTGCCGCGAGCTCCTGGATCTTGGCGATAATGCGCGGTTCATCGTCTCCTTGTAGCGGAATTTCTTCCGTTGCATAGGCCGCCAGCTCCGGATGATGGCCGATCATGACCGCATGCCCGGCCGTCCGGAACATCGGGATATCATTCGCGTCGTTGCCGAAGGCGATGAAGCTGCTTTCCTTGACGCCGAGGCGTTGGAGCGCGTTCCATTTATGAATATTCGGCGGACTGAGGTCGATGACGTCCTCGTGGCGGTGACGATGCACGACGACCCCGAGGCGGGACAGCTTCTCCGCCAGACCTTCCATATCGCGAGCAGATAGGATCAGAATCTTCACTATCGTCTTCAGCTCTTCGAGGGCAATGCAGCGCGCCAGCCGGGACGGGTCGAGATTGTTCCGAATCGGATGGTCGTCCGGACCGGTATAAGCATAATCCCAGTCGCTATCGATGAGGTAGGCGGCTTCATGCTCGGCGATAAGCGCAAGCAGTGTCGAAGCTTGCTCTGCCGTGAAGGCTTCGGTGTGCACGACCCGGCCTTCCTTGGCAATCATGGAGCCGTTGCCCCCGATAAGCGAACCGCCATGGAGAGATTCAGGGAGCACAGGCAGCATATCCCGAAGCGGGCGGGCAGAGGCAAAGATCACTTCATGGCCCTTTTGGCCCAAGTCCTTCAGACATTGCACAATCGGGTCCGTCAGCGGCTTCCCGCGGAAGCATATAGTACCATCCAAGTCAAACACAAATTGCAACAGGATTCCCTCATTTCGACAGATTATATGTAACAGGATGATAGATGTAACATAACGTTTTCTTGAATTTACCGCTCTCGTCCAGTAGCATAATCATTATCGCAGAAAAGAGTGCTTCTCTCAATTCGTCGGCGACACGATGTGACGCGATTCTATCAATTACAACAATCTCATCCTATTACGATAACTCCACAAGATAAAACCCGCAGCGTGCCAATCCATCTAGCGTTGCTTCCATACATAGATATAGATACGGCTGTTCCTCTCTGCATCTGCGGCAATGGGGAGAATTCTCCTAGTCCATTTCTCTTATATATAACGGTGTTTTGGAGAAGGATCCCAGACTATAGTACAGGCCGTAGAACGTTCGTTAGTTGAATATAAGTAAATATTTGAAAATTTAAAGAAGGATTTGGCTCTCTTTTTGTAGAATTATTGCGAAATGGGGTAAAATGGCGAAACTAAGAGAAACGTGTAGGGGTGTGCGATGAGTGTGCGAAGATACATAACCGTCTTCTTCTTATTCCTGATGCTGTTCGGGTGGCTTATGGACCCTGCCATCGCCCAAGCGGAGCCGGAGCCGCAGAGCATCAAGCTGTACGAATGGGAGATGCAGTGGGAGACGAGTCCTAGGATGTGGGAGGACATCGCTTCTACCCGGGAAGGCTGGGAGAAGGTAGATAGCAGGAAATCGATTCCGAAGCTGCCGGAGGGCGTAAAATCGGCATGGATTCGGATTCGGTTGCCGGAATTGGATTTGAACTATACGACGTTATATTTTAAGAAGCTGTACGCCAATGCGGTGGAAATATGGGGAGATGACGGCAGAAGGCTGTTCCATGATGAAAGAAATTACTTTTATGATGTTTACCATATCCTTTTGCCTTTAGATCCGAACTGTAGAACGGTATACATTCATATGACCGCAAGCATTGATCGAATCGGCATCCAGCTTCCGGTAGTTATGGGTGAATATCAACAAGTTCAAGCGGAGTATGCCAAAGAAGGAATTTTAGAAATCGTGCTTGGCAGTGCAATGATTCTTATTGCCCTCATAATGTTGTTATGTGCAATTTTTTTACGTGGAATTGAACTGCCGAGTTGGCTCTCGCTGACACTTGTCATATTTTCGCTGGGCGTAATATCAATTACGTATTCCAAGTTTACTTATATGTTTTTTGATAATTTTGGACACATCAGCGTCATGTTATTTGATTTGGCGATGATGCTTTTGTTTCCTTGCCTGACCTACTTTTTTATGAGATTTTTAGGAAACGGTCCTTACAAAATAATTTGGAAATTCTTTATTTTCCAGGTTGTCTTTTCTGGAGTTTGGCTCCTATTATTTTTGTATTTCTTTATTATCATAGAAGAGCCTGCTCATCCTTTATATACCTTATTTTCATTTGAAGTATTCAGTGTCTATATGATTATTCAATTTACTCTATTGATAATGTTCTCAATTAGCCGTGCCATTCGAAAGAACAAAGATGCTATTTTATTTGCAGTTGGTTTTAGCTTGTTCTCCATTATGACAGTTGCAGAAGTCATTTGGTATATTTTTGTTTCCCGGGATTACGAACTGTATTTATGGAAATGGGGCCTTCTCAGTTTTGTTATCTGTCTTATCCTTATACTGGGGCGTAAAATTGCGGAAAATCATCGCCGTGTCATCTCCTATGCCAAGGAGCTGGAGCTGTTCAACGGTAAGCTGCAGCAGTCCGAGAAGATGGAGATATTAAGCGAGCTGGCCGCATCGGTTGCGCACGAAGTAAGGAATCCGCTGCAGGTGACCCGTGGATTCCTGCAGTTGCTCGGTGGCAAGAGTGGAACGAAGGAACAAAAATATTTGAACCTTGCCTTGACCGAACTTGATCGGGCCTCCGAAATCATTACCGATTTCTTAACGTTTGCGAAGCCGGAGCTGGATGAGATTCAAGTCCTCGATGTAGCTGATGAGTTGAGGCATATCGAGGGCATTTTGATGCCGATGGCCACAATGCATGGGGGAGCGATCGAATTGGATGCTAATCCGGATCTCCGGATTCAGGGGAACTCATCTAAGTTCAAGCAAGCTTTTATTAACATGATTAAAAACAGTATTGAGGCTTTCACCCAAAAAGGACTGATTCGGATCGAGGCTTATGAGCGGGGAAGTCAGGTTATTATCCGGATAGAGGATAACGGTATCGGCATGGACGAGGAGGAGCTGAAGCGGCTTGGGGAGCCGTACTTCTCGAACAAGACGAAGGGAACTGGTCTCGGCCTAATGGTTACCTTCCGTATAATTGAAGTGATGCAAGGGAAGCTGCATGTTGCGAGCGAGAAGGGAGTCGGAACCGTTATTACCATTTCCTTTCCCGCTATCCCAAAATAAATAGAAAAGAAGAGGGCTTCAAAAAGCGCCTCTTCTTTTTTCGAATTAATGCCACACGCCTTTTTTTGCAACTGGGGTATCATTCACAACTTCGGACGGATTCGGCGGCAGGACCAGTACATACTGATTCAGCTTTTCTTCAACCGTAGTCAATTGAATATGGTCAGGAATCGAAATGCCTAATAATTCCTTGACGGCGGACTTTGGATCAGCAAGCAGCTTCTCTTTGAACGTGGCATCTTCCCATGCTCTTTGCACGATTTGGTTCATATGCATTTGATTAATAGACATATAACTTATCCCTCCATATTTGTAGAATCAGAAGATTACAGGTAGATTACCATTGATAGATTCGGACCCGCCAGTTCTATTTTGCTAGATTAGACAATATATATGAAAATCCGCCCGACATCAGCTTATTTCTTTCTTCATATATGTACTCCGCTTCTTGCCTCAGACTGTCAACCATCGCCTGATGGAAGGCGAGCAAGTTCGGGGAGGCGACAGGAAGCTGCTGGAGCCGGGCATGGTCCTCTGTCGCGATGGCAGCATAGCCCTGCAAGGCGTCGGACACCGTGATGGCCTGGCGCACCTCGTCGGGCGTCAGCGGAGCGCCAGACGGCCGGTCCGTCATGGAGCGGATCCAGGACAAAAGGCAATTGTAACTCCCTTCCCGCAAATCCTTCTCCCAGTCCTCTGCGTCATCGGACATTTGTAGCGTGACGAGCACAGTCTCTACCGCGGCCGTGATGTCGGGCAGTAAATGATCCGTTCCGCCAAGATAAGCGGCTCCCACGGCGGACAGCTTGACGGGTGACGCTTTGTGCGCGATTTTAATCCGTTCGCTCTGGAAGAAGTCCTGCTCCTGCTCCATGCTGACGGCTTCGGCCCATTCGGCGCTGTAGCGGTTGAAGGCATGCCAGAACGGCGAGCAGGAAGGGAACAGTTCACGGTAGACCCTTTCATATTCGATGTAGCACAGATGTCCCAGCGCCAACGTCTTATGCCACCCTCTCTGCTCAGGGCTGTCCATGACATCATCGAGCAAGCAATAGTGCAGCATCATGAAGACGCCGGCCATTCCCAAGCGTCGGCAATCGCTTCGCTCCGCTTCGGTGGCCTTCTGCAGCCAGAACGGCAGCAAATAGCAGACATAGTTACTGGACTCAGTAAGCAGCGGGTTGGACTTTTCCAAATAGTGAAGGCCCATCTCCTGCAACGGTGCCGGGAATGATGAGATAAGGCGCGCCGCCTCTGCGAATATCGCCTCCAAATCCTCCTTGTAGTCGTCGAACCATTTCATATTACTATCCTCCTGGGTCGAAATCGGACTTTCTCCTGGATCCGCTGCGACAAAATTCCTACATACCTAGTCTCTCTATTATAGAAGCCATTGATCATCGGAGCAACAACATAAGAAACAGGATGTCGAAAAACAAAAGCCAGGTAAGGGATTCATGGCGGATAGAGCAGGAAATTAGCGATAACTGTCGAATTAGTGCCAGTGTAGGATTGCGGTTCACCATCTCATTACATATTGGAACGGACAGAGGTGTCTTGTGAGAACAATTTTTAAATATTCAGCGGTATCGTTCCTGCTTCTCATGGCGGCTCTTCTTCTGTGCCCTTCTCTTCTGCGGGCGGAAGCGGAGCAGGGGGAATTGCAGGTGACGCAATGGCAGGTGCTGTGGGAGACGTCGGCCCGGGATTGGAAGGACATTTCCTCCACGGATGAGGGCTGGATAGATGTCGATATTCGGGAAGACGGGCCCGATAAGCCCGAAGGGATTCAGTCGGCCTGGCTCCGGTTAACGCTGCCGCCGCTGCAGTGGGACAAGCCCGGTCTCTGGATTGAACAAGTATATGCCTTCGAAGTAGAGGCATTCTCGGAAGAAGGACGAAGACTGTTCCGCTCTTCGCGGCTGTTCTCCTTCGACATGAATTCGGTGCTTATTGGGCTGGATGCCAGCGAAGAGGAGCAGGTGGTTTATCTTCATGTCAAAACCCCTGCAAGACAGTTGGGCATTCATGACACGATTAGGATCGGAGACTATCAAGAGCTGCTTCCCGAGTATGTCAAGCAAGGACTCGTCAATGTCGTCATGGGGAGCGCCCTCATACTTATTGCGGTGGTCATGCTCATTTGCACTCTTTTCCTCCGGAACATATTTTTCTCAAGCTGGTTGTCACTCTGCGTGCTTATTCTGTGCGCGGGCATTATGATTTTTACGTACTCATCGTTCACATATACGTTTTTTATCCATACCGAAGTATGGTCGCTCGTTATTTATGATTTTGCGATGCTGGTCTTTTTTCCGCTGCTTACCTATTATTTCGAAGTGACGTTCGGTCCGGGCCCATATTGGATTATCCGCAGGCTCCGGCAGATCCAGACCGCGTATTCGATTCTATCTCTGGCTGTGCTGCTCCTTAATGTTTTGTCGGATAACCGCTTTTATGATATGTACTATTTCCTGTCGATTCGGGTGCTCGGCTTCCTGATCCTGATTCAGTTCGTCGTGCTGATCACGGCGTCCATCCGTTATGCGTTCGACAAAGATAAAGACGCTCTTCTGTTCTGCGCCGGATTTGTCGCCTTTGCGTTGATTACCGGATGCGAATTAATCTGGTTCCTGCTTCATCCGGGCTATTATTATATGGTGTACTGGAAGTGGGGGATCCTGCTCTTCGTCGTGGCCCTTATCATTATTCTGGGCCGCAAAATCGCGCGCAATCACGAGCAGGTCGTTCAATATTCGAAGGAGCTGGAGCTGTACAACCACCGGCTTCAACGTTCGGAGAAGATGGAGATCATTAGCGAGCTGGCCGCTTCCGTCGCCCATGAAGTACGGAATCCGCTGCAGGTGACGCGGGGCTTCCTCCAACTGCTGGAGAAGCAATCCGGCTCGAAGGAGAAGGAGTACTATCATTTGGCGCTGACCGAACTGGATCGGGCATCTGGCATTATTACCGATTTCCTCACCTTCGCGAAGCCCGAGCTGAATGAGCTCGCCCTGCTGAATGTGCGGGAGGAATTGGAGCATGTCCAAGGGGTTCTCCTGCCGCTGGCCAACATGCAGGGGGCGAAGATTACGCTCGAAGTGATGCCCGATCTCACGATTGAAGGGAACTCGTCCAAGTTCAAGCAGGCATTTATCAATCTGGTCAAGAACAGCATTGAGGCTCTGCACAGCAACGGATGGATCCAGATTGCCGCTCATAAGCAGGACGGGCAGGTCATCATCCGGATTCGGGACAACGGAGTAGGAATGGACAAGAAGGAACTGGCGCGGCTGGGCGAGCCTTATTACTCGAACAAAACGAAGGGTACGGGCCTAGGGTTGATGGTGACCTTCCGCATCATCGAAGTAATGCAGGGCAAGCTGGAGTTCCACAGCGAGAAAGGCGTCGGAACCGAGGTTACCGTAACTTTTCCGGCCGTGGAGAAGGAACAGAAGTAAGGCAGCAACTACGGGGAACTCAAGAAATGTGTGACGATCAACATTTTGAACTATTCGTGCCTGCCGAATGAACGATACCATAATGTATTTCATTTGCGCGAAGATCATTCGCTTATTCCGCTTATTGATGACATTGAGATTCATGTCATGGAACTGCCCAAGCTGGATCAATACGAGGTTCCATTGAAGGGTGGTTTAGTGAACTGGTTATTGTTTTTGAAAGGTGCATACAAAACCAATTGGGAGGTGTTGACAATGAACGAACCCATGCTGAAAAAGGCGATGACGACCTTGGAATTTTTGAGTCAGGATGAACAGACGCGGATGGAATACGAAGCCCGTCAGAAATATCTGCTTGACCAAGCCTCTCGAGTCGAGGGGGCTAGAGCGGAAGGAAAAGCAGAAGGAAGAGCAGAAGGAAGAGCCGAAGGAAGAGCCGAAGGAAGAACCGAAGGAAGAACCGAAGGAAAGGAAGAAATGGCCCGGAAACTGCTTGCTCTCGGCGCTGACATCACTCTTATCGCAAAAGCCTCGGGGCTGTCCGAAGAAGAAGTTAAAAAGCTGAGACCGCTCCATTAAAGGGTAACAGGTGCACGTATTAAATAAACGTACAGAAGAATAGAAGAGCCGAAGATTAATTTTGCGGTTTGATCTTCGGCTCTTTGCGATCTGAGGCCATTCCTTCCGAGATGGGATCACAGGATTACGGCTCCCCGCTCTATTTGATAAATACGCCCCCGAACGGGATAACCTCGCGCAGAATGCGCTTGAACAGTCCTTCATCGTTCATCTCGTGCACGAGCGATTGATTCTGCCGTCCGGCCTGGATGAGAACGGTACCCCTGCCCGTCATTTTCCAATGATAATTCATATGTTGGCTGGCCAGATGATTGCCGTATACGCATAATTCCAGCTTCGCATTCTCGGGGTAGGCGATAACGCTGCCTGCGTCCACGTAGAGCGGCTGATCCGGATGGAGCTCGGCATCGCAAGCGGTGCCTTGGGTCAGGATGCCAATCTGCCCTTCGCCGGAGAATTTCACCTTGACGACATCCTGCGTGATGAGCATGTTCTTCATGCTCAAAATGCGTGTCTGCATCGTGATGCCTTCCGTATAGAACAGCAGATGCCGCACGTCATAGAGCAGGTCGCTCTCCCCGGTCAATGGAACGGGCTTCATGCTGAACCCGGGGGGCAGCGCGGTCAGAAATTCGCAGGGTCCGGTGAAGCGGGCCTGGATAAGCTTCTTCTTGCGGTACATGCCCTTGGCGGTCATCAGCCGATCAGTGCGCCCGTCGGGAGCGCCGCGATAGGCGATAATCTGCTGCGGATGGAGCACGTTCACCTGTTCTCCCTCTTGAACGCGGAAGGTGACGGCTTGTCCGTTCATCTGGCTCTCGTGTTCAAATATAATGTCCATCCGGAACTCCTCCTATCTTGCGCGGACCCGCATCCAGACACGCAGGCCGCGCAGCAGCACGAAATACCCAATCAGAAGACCGGCAAGGGTGAGCACCAGCGCCTTCATCTTGCGGTAGTTCGCCTGGCGTTCCTCTTCGAGCTGCTTCAACTCGGCAACCATGCGGGTGAGCTCCTGATTCTGCTCGAGTAATTTTTGGTTTTCCTGCCGGTATATCTCCATATTTTGATGGGCTTGCTCTAATTGGTCGACGGTCTGGCGGTAATTTTCCTTCAATTCATTGACTTCGGCGGGCAGTTCGGAAATATCCTTGATGGTGCCCCACCATCCGGCATGCGCCGCAGGCTGGCCGGACAGAAGCAAGAAGCAGAACATCGATACGATAAGTGCACTGCGGCGGAGCGGCTGCGCTATGTATGGCTTGTTCATTCCCGGTGCCCCCTTGTATGCGAACAATGGCTTCATACCAAGAAATACGAAAATAATGTCGAATCGTTTCCTATTTTGGCCAATCTGAATGATAAAAGCAAGAATTTATTGCAGGTTGCCGCGGCAGGAACGTTGACTCTTGGTAACGGACTCCGCTACACTGAGGAGATACAAATGATGACAAGAGGAACGGGATATATACGATGGATAGATTCGCTAAGCCCCCGTCGGCGGGAGGAGCGCCCAGCACCACGCCTCCGTTGATCAGCGGTGCCGCCAACATGCATCCGGAAGCGCCAGGCAACGTACGCAGAGCAGGGGGAGAATATCAGGAACAACCGACCGGGGACGCCCGGAAGCACTCCCCCCGGAACTCAGGTACCATCGGGCTGTTCATTGTCCAGGACCATAACAGGATCTATGAGGATGACTTGTTCTATGGCGCGATCGTGGGCGCCATTATCAGCCAGTGCGGGGAACGGGGCTACCGGACGCTGGTCACCATACTGGACGTGTCAGATGCAACCCCGCTGCTTCGCTTATATGAACAGAAGAGCATCGACGCGGGACTTCTTATTAGCTGGTCTGATGTGCAGGGCATCGTCGATCAAGTCAGCCGGGCCGGGTTCGTGATCGGGGTTCTCAATCAGAACAACGTCTCCCAGTCCGCTACCGTGCTGCCGGCTCCTTATTTGGATAACCGGAAGAGCGCTTATGAGGCGACCCGCTATTTGCTTGAGCTGGGCCATCGCGACGTGGCCATCATTACAGGTCCTACGGGGCAGCCCTGCTCTTCCGAACGCCTGGCCGGATTTCTCGATGCGGCGCTCGGCCAAGGTGTGGAGGTGCCGGATTCACGCATATGGTGCGGGGATTTCACCGAACAGGCCGGGGCGGCCGCCGCTATGCAATGGCTGGAGGCAGACGATCTCCCCGCTGCGGTGTTCTGCTCCAATGATCTGATGGCGTACGGGCTGCTGAAGGTGCTGCGTCGGCAACAGGTAGCGGTCCCTGAACGTCTGTCCGTCGTTGGCTTCGACGATCTGATTATCTCGCGGTATACTTGTCCGCCGTTGACAACGATGTCCATCCCGCGGACAGAGATGGCCGCGTATGTGACGAACCGGCTCATTCATCAGTTGGAAAACCCGGAAGAAGCATATCCGCTGCCGGTCTTCCGCGCGAAGCTCATGGTGCGGGAGTCGTGCCGGGCCGTCCGCGTTCCGGATTTCGTGTAGCCGTGCCCCTTCCAATTGAACAGGCTGCTCCGTTCCCGGAGCGGCCTGCTTGCGATCAGGGGGAACTGAGGAGGAGAACTCTGCACAAAGTTTTTTGTTATTATGTACACATTCCGTGTTTTTTTAGTTTATTTTCAGGTTAATGAGATACAATGGGGGTTCACATCACCTTGTTGACGGAGGGGAGAGGAACTGGCCATGGCAATTGATCGTTCTCACGCCGCACCGAGGAAGGAACGAATTGACGAAATCACCATCTTACGCGCGTTCGCGTTCTTCGCCATTGTGCTCCAGCACAGTATCGGAGAGTATATTTACCGGCCGGACATTCCGCCGGAACAAGCGATTTTTCTCGGGATGATCTATCATTTTACCCGGTATGGGACGTTGACGTTTGTTTTCTTGTCAGCGGTTATTCTATTCTACAATTACGATTACACCGTACCTTACGGGAACTTTTTGAAACGCCGGGCGGCCGCCATATTGGCACCGTTCGCCATCTGGACCGTCATATACGGGATATATTCGCTGCGAGGGCAACTGCTGGCGCCGGAAGGATGGTGGCTGCTGGCGAGCCAATTCATTACCCCGACCTACGGCTATCAGCTCTGGTTCGTGCTGATGATCTTCCAGTTATATCTTATCTTCCCATGGCTCGATCGCGGGGCCCGAGCTATCGGACGGCGGATTCGGTCCCGTGCCGCCGTGCAGGGGCAGATCGAACGGCGCGTTGTCCTGCTGTTGGCAGCATTGGCCGCAGCCTATGCGGGCCTGATGTACTGGTCCTACAGCATGGCTCCAGCCTGGGATGCGCCAGCCTGGCTGCGTCCGCTGCTCGGGCACCGGACGATGCTGCTGCCGTTCTATTTCTTCTATATCGCGCTAGGCATTGTCTGCGCATGGCATGTGCAGCGCTGGCGCGATCTGATGCGCCGAAGCGTGCCCTGGAGCCTGCTGCTGTTCATTATCTTCTACACCTATGCAGGCTATCGGCTGCTAGAGGCCGGTGTAGCGCCCATTAATTTGAATATTTCCACCTATCTCAAGCCGTCGGTGTTCCTGCTTATTCTCGCCCAACTGCCGCTGATGTATGCTCTTGCGCTCTATGTCTGCCGGCGGAAGGGAAGAGTTTACCGCATTTTGCACAAGATAGGCACCTATTCCTTCGGCGGTTATCTGGTTCACGCACTTGTCCTGGGACAGATTGCCCGCTTTACCCGCGAGACCCCGCTTGCAGGCATGCATGCTGCATTGACGCTGATGACGTGGGCCGCCGTCGCCGCCTTGTCGATCGGGATTATGATGCTGCTGGATCGGTTGCCGTTCGGCGTCTGGCTGACAGGACCGATGGGCCGCCGTCAGGCAGCTTCAGCCAAGCAACTGGGCAGTCCGGCTGCGCTGCCCTATCGATAGCAGAAGCAGAGCAAGACCGCATTTACGAATCGCGGTCTTGTTGCTCTGTCAGGAAATGCACATAATCCGCACCTGTCTGCAGGAAGAAGGCATATGCGTCCAGCGGATGATCGTCGGAAGCGAAAGAGATACAGATGCTGTAGTTGCATTTGGACTTGACTTCATTATACGTGAAGGCGATCAGGCGAAGCAGTACGGTTGGATTCATCACGGATGGCTGGAGGGCGGCAAAGACGGCGGGGTATTCATGTTGTAGCATCCGTGAACGTTCGTAGCTCAGCGGCTGCAGATAACTGTAAGGGGCGCTGTCCACAATGACGAATCCGTACAGACTCTCTTCGCGCTGCAGCATGACGATATGTTCCTTGTTGAGCATGTACAGCCCTTTGAATTGGTACCAGAGATGCTCGTTCCGTTCGTTGCATAGTACGACGTCTTGAACGTTGTGGATTTTGACATTCACGTCATCACCTCGCAGGAAACATAAATAACTTCATATAGAACATAATAACATTTATAAGTTTTAAAAACAATAAAAGCATGAATATGGGTATTTTGCTTCCCTGAAGTTTTTTATAAGCTTAACTGTGAGGTGACGGGCATGTCGGACTTGAAAATATTTTTGGGTGCGCGGATTCGCGAACTTCGGAAGCAGAGAGGCTATACGTAGGCAGAGCTGGGAGAACAGTGCGGAATGAAGGCTTCGTATATCGGCGGCGCTGAACGCGGCAGCTTGAATATTTCGCTTGATTCGCTGGAACGGATTATTCGTGCGCTGGATGTCAGCATTGAACAGTTTTTCTCGTTTGACACGGCAAGCGTAGATGCGGAACGTCTGGGCATCGCCGGCACCCTTGAACTGCACGTGAAGCTGTTGAAGGGGCGGGAGACAGAGGATGTGAAGCTGGTCCACCGGATTGCGAAGGACATGCTGGAGACGTTCGATCGGAGAATGAACAATAACTAGAGCAGTGATGAGTATTGAGAGCGGGGAAGCGCGCCATTGGCGAAGCTTTCCTTTTTTCTGTGAAAATAAATACGCACGCTTGATCGAATCTCGTCTTTGAAAAGTTGCAGATTTTACGAAAAATGATAATAGGATGCCCGGCCCGCTTAGTTAAAAGGGGATATATTTATAAGCTTATTGAACCGTCTATACTGTTAAGTCAGCCTGTTTGTATAACTGTATGCGGACCGCCCCTCGTCCCGAAGTAATTTTCCAAACGTTGCCAGCGCAGTAGTTCGTGAACGAGCGATTGCCCTAGCCGCTTCACATAATGCGACTTTGACGTGCGGGTTGCCTTTTACGCTTTTTTTGTTTTTTTGCGTGCACTTTCTTGGTTGCCGGGAGCTGCGCCTGCCCACGAAGCATCTACTGAGAGACGAGCTCTACTTTATAAAAAATGAACGTGTGGAGGGAATTGCTGCTATTTTACAGGAATTTCGGCTCAATGAGTCCACATCCCGAGGAATTGCTGCAAATCTACATCATTTTAGGCCCTTTTGCTTCAAGTCGAAGCGAAACGGGTGAAATTCCTGCAGTTTTGCAGGATTCCCTTTCTGGGAAAGTCGTCCATATCGAATTGCTGTATTTGCACAGGATTTCGCTTACCGAATAGGTGTTGAAATCATGCAGTTTTGCAGATTTTGCTTAGCGAATAGGCGTGTCTGGAGAAATCATGCAGTTTTGCGGATTTCGCCTCATGGACAGACGTGTCTAGGGAATTGGTGCAGTGTTCAGGCCGTTGGAAAACCCCTGTTTTTTACGAAGGGGTGGAGATTGTCCATTTTCCTACTCAAAACTTGGCACCCATAACGTTTTAAATCGATTTTTTCTACGGAGAGACGAGAGCCACCACACAAAAAATGAAGTGCCACAAAATCCCTCGGACTTTCTCAATAGCCTGAAATCTATGCAGCTTTATTAATAACTTGCAGCCAGTAGAGTTGATGTGTAAAATATATCCAGATATATATTTCTATTTATGGAACACCAATATTTGATAAGGAGGTAGAGTATGATTGTCGAAGTACGCTTCGGACACGAGCGAACGCCCGGGACGCTGTATTTGGATTGCAGAGACGACGTTGCGCTTCACATCAAAAAATTGCAGACCGAGTTCGACAGATGGTGCATGCATTTGCATCGGATATGGAGAACAGGTAGTCAAGAGAACATAGCAGCCGGAAGAGGATCCGACAATTATCCTAAATTTTTAAGTAAATGGAACGAGACTTATATTATTGCTGGAAAATCTCCATTGGCCGGGACATGACCAAGTGTTTTTCTCTCCTTTGCCCTCCCGCCCAAACATCCCGCAGCCCCGCGGCCTTCCAAGAATAAATTTCTCTCTCTTATGTATACTTATTTTTTTTGAGTGAGACTTATTTATCATTACTGCTAACGGGTGTATAATTCTATTTACCTATTACGTTTTCTTCTCTTTTTCCTCAAAAAGTGACATATATTGAGTTGCAATGTCGAATTTTGCTCCGTATTATTAAGGGGTGGCGTTAATCAAACGACATATAATTGCCGATATTCTGAATAGAGCCAGAGGAGGATCTATTCGGTACGATTGAGCACATAGCCGGATGAGGTGTACTTAAGACCTAATCTGCGCAGCATATCCCGAACGCCCGTCCGTGTCATATGCACCTGGAACTGCTTTTCCAGCAGATCCTGGATGTCACGCATCAACCAGCCCGCAGATGACCCGGCAGAGGGTTTGCGGCTGCTGATGATGCCGATCAGTTCTTCTTCCTGCTCAGGGGTCAGTATTCTTGGCTTCCCGGGAGAAGCAACGTTGGTTAGCAATTGTTCGAGGCCGCCGTTGTTGAAGATTTTGACATAATTCGATACCGTCTGTCGGTGAATGCCCAGCTGCTGCGCGACATCCTTAGCGGTATGTCCGGACATGACAAGACGGATGGCCTCCACCTTGATCCGCTGCTTCGGATCTTGGATGGTGGGCGCCAAACGGTTCAAGGAATAGATATTCCATCCATGACGGTTCGTAATCAACAGTTTTCGCATTATCGGCTCACGCTCATATCTATACTTTTATTCGTAGTATGGGTATAGAAGCATGACGCTATACAGAGAGAGCCGCTGCCGCGGAGAGAGCAACCGTATTGGATTCATACAACAAAACTTGAAAAAGGCAAACTTGTCGAAAGGCAAGGACGCAAAGCCTCGGGCCTAACTCTCCTTCATGGAGCTATGGCGGCCGGGTTGCCATGTTGAATAGGGGACCATTCACGTTCTTTATGGTGATGAGGCTATTGCTGCATGTAGCCTTTTTTCTATGCATAGAGGATGCTGAGCCTATGAAGATTGCTGCTCTCCGCTGGGACCGACACTCCGATGACCGCATCGTGCACCGTCTCGTTCCGTTCCTGTCTGCCGATCAGCAGGAGCGGTACGCGAGGCTGAGCCAGCGTGCGGACCGTCATCGCATGGTTATCGCCGAAGTTCTCGTCCGGTGCCAGATTTGCCGTCTGACCGGGAGGAGGAACGACGAGATCGCATTCATCCGGAACCGGTACGGCAAGCCGTATTTGGCCCCAGACAATTCAATATATTTCAATCTAGCGCATTCGGGTTCCTGGATCGTGACGGCGATCGATCGCTGCGATGTCGGCATTGATATCGAGCGGATCGGGCCTATGAATCCTGAGGCGGCCCGCACCCTGTGCACGCCTCGGGAATACCGGATCGCTATCGGTCTGGCGGCGGATGCGCGCGCCCGCTTTCTTCACTGGCTGTGGACGGCCAAGCAGAGCTATCTCAAAGCCCGTGGAACCGGACGATACGGTCCGCTGGATGAATTGGAGATACTGCCGGACGGGGTTTACCCTTGGCGGCTTCCGTCCGTATGGCATGCGCGGGGATATGTCTTTACCCGGATCGAGAGTCTGGATGCCGGGTATTGTGTGATGGCATGCGGTGTCGATTCCAAGATTGCGCCCATAGAGCATTGGACATTGGAACAACTATTGGATCGGTTTCAACCCTATTGTTCGTCAATGATAAGGAGCTGAATCATTTTGTCTGCCATTCCATTTACAACCGAACAGCTTACGGGCTATGACGCCCATACCTTCGAGATTCCTTCTGCCATCGTGGATAGACTGGAACTGCTCACACGCACCCGTTCGGTCACATTGGAGGCTGCAGTGGGCGTAGCATGGAGCGGTCTGGTCGCACGGTACCATAACGCAGAGGAAGTGATTCTTCATGTGATGGCCAGCCAGAGCCGGGACGGAGTGCAAGTGCCGGTTCGCCCGGAGGGGACGCTGTGGAGCGCGGCCCAGGTGCTGTGCGGCCAGTTGAAGACCGGCGGGCAGGAACTGGGCGCCGGCGGCGGCATCACGACTTGCTGCTGGTGCCAGGATGCCGAGGTGCCTGGCAAGACGAGAGCCGATATTTCAGCCGGAGACCTGCATGGCCGGATCTTGGGTAGGGAAGAGGCTTTCCTTGCCCCTTATTTATTTACGATTTATTATCGGCCGGAGCGCTTCAGCCTGGATGGCGCCAAGCAGATGGGTCAGCAGTTCAACCAGATGCTGGGCGAAGCGGTGCAAGCTCCGGACAAGCCGATCGGAGAGTGGGATCTCCTGACGAAGGAGGAGATTCAGCGCTTCATCGAGCGGCACAACCGGACGCAGTATCCTTATCCGAAGCACCGGACTGTGCCGTCCTTGTTCGAGGAGCAGGCGGAACGCATACCTGACGAACCGGCCATCATTGAAGAGGGCCGTCAATTTACATATAAGGAATTGAACCTTGCCGCGAACCGGCTTGCCCATTATTTACGCAAGCATGGGGTGCAACGCGAGCAAGCGGTAGGGATACTCGCCGAGCGGACGGCAGAGATGGTCATCGGTATTCTCGCCATCATCAAGGCCGGCGGCGCGTACGTCCCAATCGATCCGGATCATCCGCAGGATCGGATTCAATATTTGCTGGAAGACAGCGGAGCGCGGTTGGTGCTGACGAGCGCCGAGCTGTCCGGGCGTTTGCCGGCGGATGCGGAGCAGGTGCCGTTGGAAGGGACGGCCTGGGCCGAACAGCCGGATCATAATCCGGAACCGGTCGGCGGCGCGAAGGATTTAATTTATATTATCTACACCTCGGGATCGACAGGCAGACCGAAGGGCGTCATGGTGACCCATCGCAACGTGGTCCGTCTTGTCAAAAATACGAATTTCGTTGATTTTCAGGCGGGAGATCGCATCCTGCAGACCGGATCGCTCGTGTTCGATGCGTCCACCTTTGAAATCTGGGGCTCGCTCCTGAATGGAGTTGGCCTCGTGCTGGTCGACAAGACGACAATATTGGATAGCCGCAAATTGGAGGAAGCGCTGCGCCGCTTTGGCATCACGACGATGTTCCTCACGACGGCACTGTTCCTGCAGCTCATTGACCGCAACCCGGCCATGTTCAAGCCGGTGCGCCAGTTGTTCGTCGGCGGCGAATTGATGTCCCCGAAGCATTTCTTCCGGGCGGCGCAGGAGTGCGCGCCGATTCGGCTGTCGAACATCTACGGCCCGACGGAGAATACGACCTTCTCGACCTGCTATGAGCTGAAGGAGGAGCGGGAGGGCCCGATTCCCATCGGCACGCCGCTCGGGAACTCGACGGTATATGTTGTCAATGCGCACGGTAAGCTGCAGCCGGCTGGAGCAATCGGGGAGTTGTGGGTCGGCGGAGACGGCGTCGCCCGCGGTTATTTGAACCGCGACGATCTGACGGAGAAAATGTTCATCGACAGCCCGTTCGTACCGGGGGAACGAATCTACAAGACCGGGGATCTGGTCCGCTTATGCGAAGACGGACAGTTGGAGTTCGTCGGGCGCAAGGACCATCAGGTCAAAATTCGCGGCTACCGCATGGAGCTGGGCGAGATTGAAGCCCGCATCCACAGTCATAGCCAGGTAAAAGAGACGCTTGTCACGGACTTCGAGGAAGCGCCGGGCCAGAAGGCGTTGTGCGCCTACGTCGTCGCGGAAGGCGGGCTGGATGCGGTGGGGCTGAGAGCCTATCTGGCGCAGCTGCTGCCGGAATATATGGTTCCCGGCTATTTCATGTTCCTGGAGCGGATGCCGCTGACGATCAACGGCAAAATTGACCGGGCCAAGCTGCCGCGTCCGGAGAAACAAGAGCGGGCGGCGGTCCATTACGCGGCCCCGACGAACGAGACGGAGCGCAAGCTGGCGGCCATCTGGGAGGAGCTGCTTGGCATCGAGCCGATCGGCATCGACGATCATTTCTTCGATCTGGGCGGACACTCGCTCAAGGTCGCTCAATTGCAGGCGCGAATCTATGAGACGTTCCAGGTGACGCTCTCCTTCAAGCTGCTGTTCGAGATGCCGCATATCCGCTCGCTCGCCTCGCTGATCGCCCAGCTGGAGCAGGGCGGCTTCGAAGCGATCGAGCCTGCGCCGGACAAGCCGCATTATCGCCTCACCCCGGCCCAGCAGCGGATGTACGCCTTGCAGCAGCGGACGGATATCGGCATGGCGTACCATGTGCCGCTTCTCTACCGCCTGCCGGGGGACTGGGATCCGGAGCGGCTGGAGCAGGCGCTGCGGAAGCTGGTGGAGCGCCATGAGGCGCTCCGTACGTCCTTCCATTGGGAGGAAGGCGAAGTCGTCCAGCGGGTCCATCCGGCAATCAGCTTCGCCATGGAGCGGCTGGAAGCCGATGGCCGTACGGCAGAGGAGGCGGCGGAATCGTTCCTGCGCCCGTTCCGCATGGAGGAGGCGCCGCTGCTGCGGGCGGCCTGGATCCGGCTCGCGGAAGGCGAAGCGGCGCTGCTGCTCGACGTTCATCATATCGTCTTCGACGGAACGTCGCTGAGCCTGCTGGCGCAGGAATTGGCCGCCTTGTATGGGGGCCAGGCGCTTCCGGCGCAGACGCTGCATTACAAGGATTACGCCGAATGGCAGGCGGCTCGGGAGATCCGGGAGCAGGAAGCGGGAGAGGCGTATTGGCTCCGGATGCTGGAAGGCGAGCTGCCGGTGCTGGAGCTGCCGACCGACTTCCCGCGGCCGCCGATGCAGACCTTCGCGGGGGGCATCGTCCGCGCGGCGCTGCCGGCCGCCGATGCCGCCGCGTTGAAGAAGCTGGCTTCGGAACGGGGGACAACGCTATATATGGCGCTGCTCGCCGTGTACAATCTGCTGTTGGCTGCATATGCGGACAAGGAGGATATTATCGTCGGCTGTGCCGTCGCGGCGCGCACGCATCCCGATCTGGAGCGGATGATGGGCATGTTCGTCAACACGCTGCCGATTCGCAGCTGCCCAGAAGGGGGCAAATCCTTCGCGGGCTATCTGGCCGAGCTCAAGGAGAGCTTGCTGGCGGCCTATGAATACCAGACCTATCCGCTGGACAAGCTGGTCGACCAGCTGTCCTACCCCCGGGACATGAGCCGCAACCCGTTGTTCGACACGGTCTTCGTCATGCAGAACATGGGCGATACGACGCTTGAGCTCGACGGCGCGGCCTGCGAGGCCATTCCTTATCATAACGGCACAGCGAAGTTCGACGTGACGCTGGAGGCCGTGGAGCGGGAAGATGCCGTCTTGCTGAACTTCGAGTACAATACGGCCCTCTTCCGCCGGGATACGATCGAGCGGCTGGCGGGGCACTTCCTGCAGCTCGTGCAGGAAGCGATACGGAAGCCGGAGGCGCTCATCGGCGAGTTAGACATGATTACGGAGCGGGAACGGGAGCAAATTGTCGCCGAGTTCAACGGGACCGAAGCAGCCTATCCGCGCGAAGCGACGATTCACGGCCTGTTCGAGGAGCAGGCGCGGCGCACGCCGGATCGCACGGCGGTCACCGATCCGCAGCGCTCGCTTACCTATGCCGAGCTGAATGCGGAAGCGAACCGGCTGGCCCATGAGCTGCGGCGCCGCGGCGTCCGCCGGGAGCAGGCGGTCGGCGTCTTGACCGAGCGAACGGCAGAAATGATCGTCGGCGTCCTGGCGATTATGAAGGCGGGCGGCGCATATGTGCCGATCGATCCGGATTATCCGGCAGATCGCGTCGATTACTTGCTGGAGGACAGCGGCGCGCAGCTCGTGCTTGCGAGCGGCTCGCTGGCGGGGCAGCTGCCGCCGCACATCGCCCGTGTCGGGTTCGAAGCGGCTGCAACCGCAGCCGGCTCAAGCGGCGAAGAAGAGATCGCGATCGATCAGGATCGCGTGAATGAGGCGGAGGATCTCGCCTATCTGATGTACACGTCGGGATCGACGGGCAAGCCGAAGGGGGTCATGGTGACCCACCGCAATGTCATCCGGCTCGTGCAGAATACGAACTTCGTCAACTTCCGGGAGGATGACTGTATTCTCCAGACGGGCTCGCTGGTGTTCGATGCTTCGACGTTCGAGATCTGGGGAGCGCTGCTGAACGGCCTGCGCCTCGTGCTCGTCGACAAGATGACGATTCTGGATGAGAGCGCCCTGGCACAAGCGATTGAACGCCACGGGGTAACGATGATGTGGTTGACCTCGCCGCTGTTCACCCAGCTGGCGGAGAAGAATCCGGAGCTGTTCCGGCCGGTGCGCACGCTGCTCGTCGGCGGCGACGTGTTGTCGCCGAAGCATATATACCGGGTGCGCGAAGCGAGCGATCCTATCACGATTATCAACGGGTACGGGCCGACGGAGAACACGACGTTCACGGCCTGCTATAAGATTGCCGGCGAGCGGCCCGGCTCGATCCCGATCGGGAAGCCGATTGCCAATTCGACGGCTTATGTCGTCAACGCGTTCGGCAAGCTGCAGCCGATCGGCATTCCAGGCGAGCTGTGGGCCGGCGGCGACGGCGTCGCCCGCGGTTATTTGAACCGGAGCGACTTGACCGCCGAGAAGTTCATCGACAGCCCGTTCCGGCCGGGGGAACGAATCTACAAGACCGGTGATCTGGTGCGTTGGCTGCCGGATGGCAATATCGAATTCCTCGGGCGCAAGGACCACCAGGTCAAAATACGCGGCTTCCGCATGGAACTGGGCGAGATTGAGGCCCAGATCCGCAGTCATCCGCAGGTGAAGGACGTGCTCGTGTCCGTCTGCGAGGAAGCGCCGGGGCAGAAGGCGCTCTGCGCCCATATCGTGGCGGAGGGCGATCTGACAGCGGCCGATGTCCGCGCCTATGTGCTGACCAGCCTGCCGGATTATATGGCGCCGGCCTACTATGCCTTCCTCGAGCGCATGCCGCTGACGACGAACGGCAAAATCGACCGTTCGAAGCTGCCGGAGCCGGAGAAGCTCGAAGGCGTGTCCGGCAGCATGGCGGCGCCGGAGAATGATATCGAGCAGAAGCTGGCCGATGCGTGGCAGGAGGTGCTCGGTCTGACGGCGGTCGGCGTCGAGGACAACTTCTTCGACATCGGCGGCCATTCCTTGAAGGCGATCACGCTGGTCGCCCGCCTGAAGCAGGAATTCATCGTCGATGTCGCCGACATCTTCGCATATCCGACGATTCGGCAGCTCGCTCGCCATATTGAATACCGGCCGAACCATCTGCAGGAGAAGCTGGCGCGCATACGCGAACGGTATGCCGCAGCCCCGGACGGGGAAGCGCCTGCCGTGGAAGAAGCTCGCCGCCGCTATCGCAGCGGCATCGAAGACCGGCTTCATCCGGAGGCGCAGCGCCGGACCGAGTACCGCCATGTGCTGCTGACGGGAGCGACCGGCTATCTGGGCGCCTATCTGCTGCACGAGATCATCTCGTGCACGGACAGCGAAGTCAGCGTCATCGTGCGAGGGCGGACGCCGGACGAGGCGCGCGGGCGCTTGGCGGACAAGCTGGCCTATTATTTTGGCTCAGACTGGTTCCTGATGCATGCCGGGCGTATCCATCTCGTGAACGGCGAGCTGTCGGCGGAACGGTTCGGCCTCGGGGCCGAGGAGTATGAACGGCTCGCTGGCGGGATCGACTGTATCGTTCACGCGGCGGCGAACGTGAAGCATTACGGCCGCTATGACGAATTCGTGCAGAGCAACGTGACGGCAACGGAACGGTTGGTCGAGTTGGCGCTGGAACGGACTCCGAAGGCGTTCCATCATGTGTCGACGATGTCGGTCGGCATGGGCTCCATCGAAGGCCGCGGCGAGGTGCTATTCACGGAAGATGACGGCGATCTCGGCCAGCAGCATCATAACGTCTATGTGAAGACCAAATTCGAAGCGGAACTTCGCATCCAGGAAGCCCGCGCCCGCGGCCTGCAGGCGAGCATCTATCGGGTCGGCAATATCGTATGCCATTCGGACACGGGCCATTTCCAGGAAAATATCGCGGACAACGCTTTTTACAATACAATCAAATCTTATCTTGGCCTGGGGGCCGTGCTGGCGTCGGAGCCGGATACCGATCTGTCCTTCGTCAATCAGGTGAGCGCGGCTATCGTTACGCTGTTCGACAAGCCGGCGCTGTACAACGGCACGTACCACGTGTACAACCCGCATCTGATCAGCTTGTCCGAGCTGTTGGCCGCCCACCCTGGCATTGCGGTGAAGCCGCTGACTGCCGGCCCGTTCTTCGATGAACTGTACGCCCGCTTCGAGCGGGAAGAGAACCGGGAGGCGGTCGAGAGCGTGCTGCTGCACAACGGCTGGATGGATGAGGCATCCGGCGGAACCGTCTTCGTGCATACGGCGGAACGGACGGCAGCGCTGCTCGCTCGCTTGGGCTTCGCATGGACGAAGCCGGCGGAGACGGAATTCCGGCGCCTGCTTGCGCACGCCGAGACGGTGGGCTTCCTGCCGCAAGCTGCAAGCCGGGAATAAGCGGTTCACCTGCTGGGCCTAGCTCGGTCTAATACGGCAAAGGCGGACGGATACAAACCGTACCTATTGATACGGACTGATACGGACTGATACGGACTGATGCTGTCGGATACAGACGAATACGGGGTGACTGCGGTTTGCCCCTGCTTCTACTTCGGTATGCTGCGGCCGGTCCGTGCCGCAGAGGCAAGGGTAGACCACGTCTGGGAGGGGATAAGAGAGAACAACATAGAGATTCACAGCAGGAATGCCGGCGCATTCAGGAATGGCATGAATTCTTACTATCAACGATGACTACATTTGGGGAGGACTAAAAACTATGTTTAACGTAAAATACGATGCAGCGAAAAACCGGATTTATGTCAAGCTCGAAGGCATGATGGGCATGGACGAGGCGAAGGAGTATGACAACGCCACCCGCCAGCATGTTGACAAAGCGAAAGAAGGATATACGTTCTGCATCGATATGGCGGACGCTCAGCCTGCTCCGGCCGAAGTGAATGAATATTTGGCGGGTCTGCGTGAATATATGGCCAAGAAGAAAATTGTCGGATCGGCCATGATCGTCAGCTCGGCGCTCACGAAGCTGCAGCTGTCCCGATTGATTAAGGAGCTCGGCGGCGACAACGGCGTATTCCAGAGCTACGAAGAAGCGGACAAATATCTCGACAGCTTCAAATAAGAGTGCGGACTGATTGCGAAAAAGACTTGCCCGCGATGCGGGGAGTCTTTTTCCACATAACGGCCTGTAACGAACGAAGAATGGAATGAATGGTGTTCAACGAATACAACCCGAAGGTGAGAAGACAATGAACGCTCAAATCACATCCGTGACCAAACGGCTGAAATTCATGGGCAACTGGTGGAATAAGTCGCTGTTGGCGCGAATCCTCGTTCCCATGACATTGTTGACTTTGCTTATCATCGTAGCCACAAGCATGGTCAATGTCAATTTTTTGAAAGAAACGATAACGGACCTGATGATTAAAGATACGGAGCAGGATGCGGCCCATGTCAGCACCTTGATCGAACGCGGCGGCAATATGACACCGGCAGAGTTGCTTGAGAGCATCGCTCTCAATAAACACAGCTACGCGCTCATTGTCGAGGATGGGGAGATCGCGGCGGTCGCAGGTGCCGCAGACAAGACGCAGCTGGCCGATTATCCGCAGCTGAAGGCGCTGCTGGAATCGCCACAGGCAGGTATGTTCCTGGATAATCAATTGGAGTATGGCGTATCCCGCCAGACCGGGAAGTATCGCGTCATCGTCGTGTCCAATCTGCTGGATTTCAGCGAAGGGATCGGATACTATCAGTTAACGCTGCTAGTGGTCGCGATCGCCTCTATCCTGGTGATTTGCGGAACGGTATGGCTGCTTGTAAAACGGTTCATGGTCAAGCCGATCCATGAAGTGGCCGAGACGCTGGACCGGATCGGAGGCGGCGATTTGACGCAGCGCCTCTCCATGGATGTGAACCGGCAGGATATATGGGGAATGGTCGCCCGCGGGGTGGAGAACATGACCTCAAATCTGCGGAATCTCGTCGAACAGGTCGTCACGACAAGCGACAAGGTCACCGTCACCTCGGGAGACTTCGTCCACAGCGCGCAGGAGACGAGCAAAGCCTCTGAGCAAGTGACTCTCTCCTTGCAGGACATCTCGCAGGGCGTGGACGAGGAAGCGCGCATGCTGCGCAATATCGGCGGCACGATGGAGGATATTACGATGGCCATCGGCGAAGTCGAGCAGGTCGTCAAGTCGATGACGAGCGATTTCACGAGCGCCAGCGAGCTGGTATCGAGCGGCAGCGTCATGGTCCGGGACACGGTGAGCCAAATGAACGAGCTGGCTGAAAACGTCGGCTCCAGCTCCGTCGTGATTAATGAACTGGAGCATCGTTCCGGCAAGGTCGGCGAGATTATCCAGATTATTACGGAGATTGCGGGACAGACGAATCTGCTTGCCCTGAACGCGGCGATTGAAGCGGCCCGGGCCGGCGAGCACGGTCTCGGCTTCGCAGTTGTCGCCAATGAAGTGCGCAAGCTGGCCGATCAATCGAATCAGGCTGCGCTGGAGATCCAGGAGATCATTTCTCTCGTCCAGGCCGATACGCTCCATGCCGTCGAGTCGATGAGCAAGAGCACGCAGCTGGTCGAGTCGGGAATGGAGAGCGTGAACCAGACCGGGCAAGTGTTCGAAGCGATCGTCAAGACGATCCGGGAAGTGTCAAGCAATGTTGAAATGGTCGATGCGATCGTGCAGGAGGTCAATCTGAACGCCAAAGAAATCTGGGATCGGGTTCAGGGGATTATCCAAATTTCCGAGGAATCGTCGGCCAATGTGCAATCGATCGCGGCTGCGACCGAGGAACAGAATGCGATTATGGAAGAATTGGCCCTCTCGTCTGAAGAGCTCAATCGCTTGTCGGGCAATCTGCGGGAAGCCTTGACGAAATTCACCGTGTAATGCAACAGGATAGCGTAGTATCGGCAGCGGCCGTGTTCTCTTCATGAGGGCACGGCCGCGTTGTATTCGGGGCCGGGGAGGCAGTCTTTAGCAAGCCGCAAGCAGATGCAAGAAGGAGCAGAAGGGGATGCTGGGGCAAAAATCAAGTGAACAATTCGTAAACAAATAGATTGAACCGTTATTGCAATTGTTTTATTATCTATATGTTGACATATTGGTCCTGAAAGGAGGCGAGCATGCCGATGAGAGACAGGGATGGATCCGTTCCGCCCGCCTTCAAGGACTGCGGATTCGATCATGATCTCTGACGGCGCCGGACTCGATAACGGTACGGGATGTGAGAGAGAAGATGAATGGAAAGTCATTGTTATTCGGTCATGTTCGGGCTCACTGGCTCTTTTATGTGACGGCGGTGCTGTTCATGGCGGCCGCCAACGTTATCAATGCATTCTACCCCACTCTGCTCGGCCAGTTCACGGACGAATTGCAGCAGAACGGGTTGACGCGGGCTGCGGTCATTCACTACAGCCTCTGGCTTGCGGCGATTGGCATTGGGTATGGTGTGCTGTTCGGCTTGGGACAGTACATGAATCACCGTCTTGGCCGATTGTTCGAGTTCACTACACGGCAGCGGCTGTTCGGGCAATTCACCCGGTTGAGCGAGCATTATTATTCCAAAAACGGGGTCGGCAAGCTGCTCAGTTACTTCATGAATGATGTGAGGGCCGTCCGGGAATCGATTGCCAACGGCGTCAACCAGATGACGAATGCCACGATTCTGCTCGTGTCCGTCCTCGTGATGATGATGCTGAGCCATATTCCGCTGCATCTGGTCTTCATCTGCGTCCTGCCGCTGCTCTCCATTCCGCTGTTCGTCGTCTACTTCGGCCCCCGTATTCGCATGCGCTCCCGCGCCGTGCAGGATGCGCTTGCCGGGATGACCGAATCGGCGGAAGAACAGTTCGGCGGCATCAAAGTAACGAAAACCTTTGCGGTGGAGCATATCGCCCAATCCCGCTTCGACGAGACGGTCGACCATATCCGCGACAATCAGCTTCGTCTCGTGCGGATGACGTCGCTGTTCCAGGCGCTCATCCCCTTCGCCGGCGCGCTGTCGCTGGCGTTAGCGATCACATACGGAGGGATGATGTCCATCCGCGGGGAGCTGTCGCTCGGGAGCTTCGTTACATTGACGCTTTACCTGCGCATGATCATGACGCCGCTGCAGCAGATTGGCAACGTGATCAATACGATCCTGCGCTCCCGCGCGTCGCTGGACCGGCTGAACCGTCTGATGGAAGAGGAGCCGGATATCCGGGAGGCGGAAGAGGCGGTTGCGCTGCGTCCGGGGGAGGCGGAGCTGGAACTGCGCCATCTGTCCTTTACTTATCCGGAAAGCGGTACCCCCTCGCTGGAGGATATCAGCATCCGCGTCGCTCCGGGCAAGACGCTCGGCATCGTCGGGAAGACGGGGAGCGGCAAGACGACGCTCGTGAAGCTGCTGCTGCGGGTATACGATCCGCCGGAGGGAAGCATCTTTATCGGCGGCTGCGATATCCGGCATCTGACGCTGGAGAGCCTGCGCACGCAGATTGCCTACGTGCCGCAGGATGGTTTTTTGTTCAGTACGACAATTCGCGACAATATCGCTTTTTATAACCGCGAGATCGATGACGGGCCAGTTCGGGAAGCGGCGAAGCTGGCGGACATTTACCGCAATATCGAAGACTTCCCCGACCAATTCGGCACGAAGCTGGGCGAACGCGGACTCACCTTGTCCGGCGGCCAGCGCCAGCGCACCAGTCTGGCCCGCGGGCTTATCAAGAACGCGCCGATCCTTATTCTGGACGACAGCGTCAGCGCCGTGGACGTCGTCACCGAATCCACCATCTTGGCGAATCTGCGCCGCGCCCGCAAGGGCTTGACGACGCTCATCATCGCTCACCGCATCAGCGCGGTGCGCCATGCGGACGAGATCATCGTTCTCGATGAGGGGCGGATTGTGGAGCGCGGCACGCATGCCGGGCTGCTCCGCCAAGGCGGATACTATGCTTCGCTCTATGCGATTCAAGAGGAGGGGATGCTCGATGCGTGAACGTGAAGCAGCAAGCACGAAGCCGGCTGCCGCGCAGGACATCTCGCGCGAGGATCGCATGCGCTCCTTCGCCGCGATGCTGGCCTACGCCAAGCCGTACCGGCTCACCTTCCTCGCGGTGTTCGTCTGCACATTCTTCGCCATCGGCGCGGATCTGCTGCAGCCCTATCTGGTCAAGGTGGCGATCGACGAGAATATGCTGACGGGTGCGCACGGGGCAGATACGCTGCTGCTGCTCGGGGGGTGCTACTTCCTGCTGGCGGCGGTCAGCCTGGTCTTCTCCTACGTGCAGGCGAATCTGCTCCAAAAAGTAGGGCAAAGCATCGTCGGCCAGCTTCGCAAAGATCTGTTCCGCCATATTTCGAAGCAGTCGATGTCCTTCTTCGACCGCCACCCGATCGGCAGTCTCGTGACGAATGTCTCCAGCGATACGGAGACAATCAATCAATTTTTCACGCAAGTGCTCTTGAGCTTGGTGCGCGACGGCTTGTCGCTTTTGCTGGTCGTCGCCTTCATGTTCTCTCTGGATGCGCAGCTTGCGCTGTACTGCCTGCTGCTGTTCCCGGTCATCTTCGCTATCGCGGCCGCTTTCCGTTCGCTGCTGCGTTCGGCGTACCAACGGGTGCGGGGAGAGCTGTCGCGGCTTATCGCTTTCCTGGCGGAGAACTTGGCGGGCATGAGCTTGATTCAAGCATTCCATCAGGAAAAGGATCAGACCGACCAGTTCACCCGCCGCAACCGCAGCTATTTGCGCGAAAATTTGCGTGAAGTGCGCACGAGCATTTTGTTCAACCGCTCGTTCGATATGCTGGGCAACCTGTCCGTTGCCTTCGTCGTCTGGCTGGGCGGCATGGCCGTGCTGGATACATCGCTGGAATTCGGGGTGTTATACGCCTTTATCAATTATATTCGCCAATTTTTCCAGCCCATCAACCAGATTACCCAGCAATGGAACACGCTGCAGTCGACGACGGTATCGATGGACCGCCTATGGCGCATTTTCCGCGTCGAGCCGCAGGTGACCGACCCGGAACCCGGGCAGACGGTCGCGGTGAAGCCGCAGGAGGTTCTCGGTCAGGTGGACTTCAACCATATCCGCTTCGCTTATGTCGACAAGCGCGATGTGCTGCATAATCTCGATCTGCATATCGCTCCCGGGGAATTCATCGGCATTGTCGGCACGACCGGCGCGGGCAAAAGCTCGCTCGTCAGCCTGCTGGCCCGGTTCTATGATGCCCGTCAGGGCAGCGTCGAGATCGACGGCGTCGATATTCGCCGGATGAAGCAGGAAACGCTGCACCGGATCGTCGGCCTGGTCCAGCAGGACCCGTATCTGTATTCCGGCACGATTGTAGACAATGTCCGCCTGTTCCAGGAGGAAGTGCCGCGGGATCGAGTGATCTGGGCCTGCCAGGCGGTCGGTTCGGACAGCATGATCAAGCGGCTCAAGCACGGCTATGACACGCGCCTCTCGGAGCGGGGCAGCGGGTTGTCCGCCGGCGAACGCCAGCTGATCTCCTTCGCCCGGATTCTCGTGTTCGAGCCGCGCATTCTCATTCTCGACGAGGCGACGGCCCATCTGGACTCGCATACCGAGCGCCTCATCCAGCAGGCCTTGAATGTCGTCTCGAAGGGCCGGACGACGATCGTCATCGCGCATCGCCTCTCCACGATTCAACATGCCGACCGCATCATCGTCATGAGCGGCGGCCGCGTCATCGAGGAGGGCGATCACGAGGCGCTGATGAAGCAGGGCGGCAGCTACGCCGAACTGGTGCGCCATTCCCGCACCGGCGCCGCGGAGCTGCAGGCGTCGATGTAGCGCGCCGGCTTCTCCGCCAGGGCGGGGAACGCACCGCATGAGGGGTGCGCCCCGGCCGGAAGGCGGCGCTAGCATGGAGGGTACGCCCCGGCGTGAATGCAGCGCTTAGCGTGGAGGGTGCGCCCTGGCCGGAAGGCAGCACTTAGCGTGGAGGTTTGGCCGTGAGGCAGTGTGCGAGGCTATGCCCCGCATGGAGGCCAATTCCCTCCGGAGCGGCCTCGCTCGTATCAGCGTCCCCCCTATTGTCCCCGCCTCCACCGAATCTGGTCGAAGTTGAATCGAAGCCTTTGCGAACCCGCATGGACGGCATCCATGCGGGTTTTTTTATATTCCGGGCGGACGGATCAATCAATTCCTGCATGGGTGCAGCATTTTACCCTTCAGAGGGGAGAATCGGGCAAAATTCCTGCAAAACAGCATCATTTCGCCCCCAAATCCCTTCCAACCCGGCCCAAACGGAGGAAATTGCTGCGGATTTGCAGGATTTCCTTTTTCCTGATTTGAGGTCAAGAAAAAAGCTGCAGAATTGCAGTTTTGGCCGAAGCGGGCGACGAGGAAGACAAGCTTCTCGCCTCCACAGATCGGCAAGAACAAGCCTATGCTTCCGCCAATCGGCAAGGACAAGCTTCCAACTCCCATCGGCGAGGAATGTTCACGTGATTGCTACATTTTATAGCTAGGTGGAGTCATGTCAGCCGTAAGCAACTCGGTTACACTGTGGGAACGTGATCTAGATCACATTTTCGTAACAGAAAGGTTGGGATATGTATGAACATGAAAAAAGCCGCCAGCGTACTGCTGGGCACTCTGCTGTCTGTCACGCTCGCCGTCCCGGCGTTCGCGCATGACGGATGGTCGCAGACGAACAGTCCCGTGATTGGCGCGGGCGAGGTCGCCTATGTTGACATGATGCTCGGCAATCATTCCAATGAGCACCGCAGTTATCGCATCGCCGGCCAGTGGAGCACCGATTCCTCGAAAGTATACGTCATGAATCCGGCGGGCAAAAAGATCGACATTACCGATACGCGCTTCTATACGGGCGAAGCAGCGACAGAGACGGAGCCGGCGCTCAACAACTATTTTGTGTCCTCGTTCTCCTCTTCCCAGCCTGGAGCCTATATTGTCTCGGTCGAGGGAGACAGCATCTTCAAGGGAGCCGATACGGCGAGCCGCACCTTGCGCAGCGCCAAATCGTTCGTCGCCGTCATGGACATCCCGAGGATGAAGCGGGCCTCGATGCTAACCGGCTTCCAGCGTCAAGTGAGCCCGGACCGCGCCGAGCTGGTGCCGTTGTTCAATCCGGCGGCGGCGCAAGCCAATACTTCTGCAGAAGTCCAATTGCTGCTGAAAGGCAAGCCGCTGGCCGACACCGAAGTATCGCTTATTCGCCGCAGCGATTCGGAGGCGGTGACCGTGAAGACGGATGCCAAGGGCGTTGCGAAGTTCAAGCTGGGCGGAGCAGACTATTATTTGCTGCGCGCCAAGCCGGCCACCAATGAGAAGCGCGAGGGCGAGTATGATACCGTCAGCTATGAAGCGACGATGACCTTCATCGTTCAGAACGGCACCTTCGAGCTGTCCGGCACCCCCGCCGAAGCGAAGCCGCAGGTGTTCCTGAACGGCAAGGCTCAACCGGATGCCTCGTTCTCCTTCGCGAACGGCACGCTGATGGCGGATGCGGCCTGGGCGAACGAGGCTCTTGGCCATAAGAGCGCCGCATCTGCGATCTCGCTGCGGGACGCCGCTTCCGAGGCGGGGACCGTGCTGGAATTCTTGCCGGCGGTCGGAGCGACCCGCGCCGCCGTCTATTTGTACCTGACGAAATAAAACCTCTTCCCCTAGGCGGGCCGCTGCATGAGCTGGCGGCCTGTCTGCTGTTCAGGGAATAGAAGTACATGTAAAGTCAGGAGGAACGTTAATGAGAAAATTGCTGGGAACTTCGCGAAAATCCGTCTATTTGCTGGGGATAGCCGTCTTGCTGTTCTCCCTTCTGCTTCATCCGCTGACCGCATCCGCGCATGCGAACCTGGCATCATCCAAGCCGCTGGCGGATGCGCAGCTGGACACGGCGCCATCGGAGATACGCATCACGTTCACCGAGGGCATTGATGCGAAGCTGAGCTCGCTGACGCTGTGGGACGAGGATGGACGCGAGATTGGCGGCGCCGTGAGCGGGGAAGGCGATGACACGCTGGTCAAGTCTCTTCCCGAGCTGAAGAACGGCGTCTATAAGGTGAAGTGGCAGGTGCTGTCGGTGGATACGCATGTCACCGAGGGCTCGTACCGGTTCGCCGTCGGGACGACACTGGACAAGAGCGGGCCTGCGCCGACCAAGACGCTGGATGATGACGATGAGTCACAGGCCAAGCCGGACAGCGGCTCCCAGGGAGAGGGCGGGAAGACCGCTCCCGTGAAGCCCGCCGATCCGGCGGGGGGGCCGCCGGACCGGGACGGGCCGAAGCCATCGGCGGGACCGGCAGAGCGGCCGAAGCCAGCCACGGAAAAGCCAGCCGCAGGTAAGCCTGCCGCCGAGAAGCCAACCCCGG
The DNA here is from genome assembly GCF_007066085.1 of Paenibacillus thiaminolyticus. Classification (NCBI taxonomy): domain Bacteria; kingdom Bacillati; phylum Bacillota; class Bacilli; order Caryophanales; family Paenibacillaceae; genus Paenibacillus; species Paenibacillus thiaminolyticus. The sequence goes on from NZ_CP041405.1 coordinate 5,086,343, forward strand.
AGAAGCCTGCCGGCGGCGAAGCGGACGCGGGAGCATCCGGCACGAGCAGGCCGGGCCCGCGTCAGCCGGGTGCCGATCAGGCGAAGGAGCCGAAGGCGGCGCCCGCTAAGCCCGCTTCGTCCGGCTCCGGAAGCGGCGTTCCCGGGGACGCCGCCGTATCGCCGGCCGAGGATCCTGGCGGAGCGGATCCGGCCAAGGGGCAGCAAGCTCCGTCCGTCGAGGCACCAGCAGCCGAAGCTGCACTATCGCCCGGTCAAGAGAGCGGAAGCCGGGAAGAGGAAGCGGCTCCCCCGAAGCCGTTCGATCCATCCGGAGCGGAACGTGATCAGGGGATCGCGCCGAACGAAGAAGAAGCCGCTGCACCCGTCAGCCAGGACGGCCGTTCAGCGGATGGGGCTACGCCCGGGGCCTCCGCCGATCACGCGCATATTCATCATGAACATGCATCCGGTCATTCGGCGCACGGTACAGGCATGACCGATCGGTGGAATACCGTGATCCGGATTGTCAATATATTGACGACAGCCGCCTTATTTGCGCTCCTGTACCATCATGATGCGCTCGGAAGGGGAGGACCGCGGCTGGCGGACATGGCCGCACGGACGCAAAAGGCGGCGCAGGCTATTGCGCTTGCGGCCGCATTCCTCTATGCGCTGACCTATGCGGCGCATATGCTGCTGCTTGCCGCGCAGCTGACACCCGCCGGCTCCGGAGCCAGCTCTATGGCCTCCACGGCGTGGACATTGGCCATATCGACGCGCGTCGGCCTGGCGGACGGATTACGCATCGTACTGGCTGCTGGACTATACGGGACGCTGCTGACGGGGCAGCGGGCGCATCATCGGCCGATGGCCGTCCTGCGGGGCCTGCTGCTGCTCGGCCTGGCGCTGACCTTCCCGCTGACTGGCCATGCCGTCTCGGGTTCCCCGCTGCAGACGGCGGCCGCGGTCGTCTCGCATGCGCTGCATTTTGCTGCGGCAGGCATCTGGTTCGGCGGCCTCGCCGGGCTGCTGCTCGTCACCCGGAGCTTGTGCCGGAAGCCCGATGCGGATGCCTTCGCAGAAGCCGGCCGCCTATGGTCGCGCTTCTCGGCCGCCGCCCTGCCGTTGACGGTCATTACGGTGGTGACCGGCTTGGTGCTGGCGGTTATGCATGTCGGCAGTTGGGAGGCGCTCTATACATCTGCGTACGGACAGACGCTTCTCGTCAAGAGCGCGCTCTATGCAGGCGTGATCGTGATTGCCGCCTTCCACCGCTTCTTGTGGCTGCCTGCCTTCGTGAAGCAGGAAAACGACCCGGAACGGGTCCGGGTCTTTCTGCGCGGTGTCCGTCTCGAGGCGGCTTGCGGAGCGGCTATTTTTATCGTAGCCGGGATGTTGTCTACCGGAATGCCGCCGCACTTGGGATAAATGACACCCTTTTGACCTTGAAATGAACTTTCATCGTCAAAAGGGTGTTCTTTTATTCATTTTCAGAATATAATAGATATTAATTTAGAATTATTATTGAATAGCTCCGTTGGATATGATACATTAGTTGATGAAAATGATAATTATTATCACTTAATAGTAATTAGAGTTTACAGGACTAACGGAGGGGATTTGATGAAGGAATCTAATTACATGACGACCAATCAGGGTGCGCCCGTTGCCAATAATCAGCAATCCAAAACCGCCGGTGCACGCGGTCCCGTGCTGCTGGAAGATTACCATCTTATCGAGAAGCTCGCTCACTTCGATCGGGAACGCATTCCGGAGCGGGTCGTGCATGCGCGCGGAGCAGGCGCGTTCGGCGTGTTCAAGCCTTACCGGAGCATGGCGAAGTACACGCGGGCGGCTTTTCTGCAAGATCCCGAAGCCGAGACTCCCGTATTTGTCCGGTTCTCGACCGTGATTCATGGCGGGACCTCCCCGGAGACCGTCCGGGATCCGCGCGGATTCGCCGTCAAATTTTATACGACGGAAGGAAACTACGATTTGGTTGGGAATCATCTTCCGATTTTTTTCATCCGTGACGCCATCAAATTCCCGGACATGGTCCACTCGCTCAAGCCGGCCCCGCATAGGAATGTGCAGACGCCCGATCATTACTGGGACTTCATGTCACTCTCTCCGGAATCCACGAATATGATGACTTGGCTCTTCTCGGACCTCGGCATACCCGCCAACTACCGCGAGATGGACGGCTTCAGCGTCCACGCGTTCAAATGGGTCAATGAAAAGGGCGATGTCCTGTACGTCAAATATACGTGGAAGTCGCTGCAGGGCGTGCGCGGATTGAGCGTGGAGGAAGCCGAGCGGATTCAAGCCAAAGATTTCAGTCATGCGACGCGTGATCTGCATCAGGCGATTGAAGAGGGCCGCTGCCCGGAGTGGGAGCTGTGTGTTCAAATGCTCGAGCCGTCGCGGTTGGACGATTTCGAATTCGACCCGCTTGATCCGACGAAGGTATGGCCCGAAGCGATATTCCCGATGATGAAGGCAGGACGGATGACGCTGAATCAGAACCCGGACAATTATTTCGCCCAGGTGGAGCAGGCGGCATTCTCCCCTAGCGCGCTCGTACCCGGGATTGAGCCATCCGAGGACAAATTGCTCCAAGGCCGTCTATTCTCTTATCCGGATACGCAGCGGCATCGGCTCGGGCCGAATTACTTGCAGATTCCGGTGAACTGTCCGTTCGCGCGGGTAAGGAATCATCAACGGGACGGTTACATGACGGTGAAGCAGGATACGTCCCCGGTCAACTACGAGCCGAACAGCCATGCCGGGGCATATGTTGAAGCGGGCGAGGCCTATGCCGAGAGTGAATCGGTTATAGAAGGAACGACGCTGCGCCGCTCGATAGACAAGACGAATAATTTTGGCCAGGCCGGAGAGAAATATCGTGAGATGTCGCCGGAAGAACAAGACCGGCTCGTGCACAACCTGGTGAACGATCTGAAGCAGGTACGCCCCGAAGTTCAAATGCGGGCGCTGTGCAACTTCTTCCGGGCCGATGCGGAATATGGAGCGAAGCTTGCGGCCGGACTCGGCGTGGAAATAAGCGAATATTTGCAGCATGGATCGCGTTCATAGCATTCATCGCGTGTATAGCGTTTATCGTGACAAATCGTAGAGGCAGAACTTCTTTTCAAATTCTGTGTGGAAGGGAATGGGGCAAGTGAATGATAACAATATGGAAGCTTCGGTTATTCGGCAGGGCAAGGATAAAAAAATGCATATGACGCAGCAAAGAGAAGCCGTCTATGCTTGCATCCGCCAAGCGGCATCCCCTTTGACCGCAATGGATGTATTTCTGGCGTTGAAGTCGGGCGGGCAGCGGGTTTCCCTCTCTACCGTCTACTGCAGTCTGAAGTTTTTCGTCAAAAAAGGACTTGTTCACGAGCTTCAAAACGATCAGCTCTCCAAGCGTTACAAGCATGCCTGCCCCATATGCCGCGGCGCGTAAGCGGCCGTTCACTTTGTTCATCTCATGGTTCCTTGAACCTGATGCGATAGGAAGCCCTTTGCAGAACTGCTGCAGAGGGCTTTTCCTCCTCTGCTTGCAACCGGGCGTGATCACCATCATGCTCTGCCTCGATCCGATGCTGTGAACCACCATGACGCAGTTTGGCGAGAGCCAAGAGATTTTATAAAGTAGACTGAAATAAAATATTAATAAAATGAAATTATATTTAAAAAAATATTTCAATAACGTATAATTTAACTAACTTGCTTGGCAATTCTTTATTCATCCACTTTTCCCATATCACCCCGCAAGAACGGTAAGCCCCCTGTACAACAACGAATGTGCTGAACTCCACTTTTACTTTATATGGTTACTATAAGTGTCGATTGCATTGTGCTGCTTTGATTTTCGAATGGGAGGGGAGACAACGATGCGGATTGTAATGCCGGACCGTCCTTACCGGACCATCATTGGTCTGATGTCAGGCACGTCGCTGGACGGAATCGATGCTGCCGTTGTCCGGGTGCAAGGAAGCGGTCCCGGAACGGAGGTCGAGCTGCTGGCGTTTCATGGTATCGAATATGATGCTGAACTGCGCGACAGAATGAAGCGATTATGCGGAAAAGAGCATTCCCATACTGCCGACCTCTGCATGATGAATGCTTATCTTGGTCAGCGGTTCGCGGAGGCTGCCCGGGAAGCGGCAGCAGCTGCCGGGATCCCGATGGAAGACATCGATCTGGTCAGCTCCCACGGGCAGACGGTCTGGCACCAGCCGGAGGCGGACAGCGAAGATCGCTACAGTGTTCCGTCCACGCTTCAGATCGGAGATTTGTCCGTTATCGCGAAGCTGACAGGACGGCCCGTGGTCGGAGATTATCGCCCCGCTGATATGGCCGTCGGTGGTCAAGGGGCACCGCTTACTCCGTATGCGGATTATATCTTTCACCGCCATGAGCGCATGGGCCGCATTGCTCAAAATATCGGCGGCATCGGGAACTGCACCGTCGTGCCGGCCGGGGCTGATGCGGAACAGGTGCTTGCCTTCGATACCGGTCCGGGCAATATGCTGATTGATCAGGCTGTCTACCGGCTGTCGGAAGGAGCGCAGGCCTATGATCGCGATGGCGGCTGGGCCGCGCAAGGCCAGGTGAGCGAAGCGTGGCTGTCTGAACTGTTGGAGCATCCTTACTATGCCCAGAAGCCGCGGAAAACGACCGGCAGAGAAATGTTCGGCGAATCCTATGCCATGGCTTTGATTCAGGACGGTCTAGCGCGGGGCTTGCCGCCTGCCGATATCGTGGCTGCCTTCACGATGCTGACGGTTCGGACCATCGCCAGTGCATACCGCGACTTTATATTCCCTGAGCACGATATCCATGAAGTCATCGTCAGCGGAGGCGGGGCCCGCAACGAGACGATGATGCGATGGTTGGCGGCAGAGCTGCCCGAACAGCGGGTACAGCGCTCCGATGAGATTGGCTTGCCTGGCGATGCGAAGGAGGCGGTTGCCTTCGCCGTGCTGGCGAATGAATTTGTGCACGGGATCGCGAATCAGCTTCCTTCCGTTACCGGAGCGTCGCGTCCGACCGTCATGGGCAAGCTTGCTCTTCCGTGAACTTCCCGTGGAGTATGAATGTCATTCCGCAGGGCTTGAATTCAATACGACAAGAAGGCGGTTTTTGCCATGAAAAAATGGGATCTATCGGCTGCCGGACAGCTTGGCCTGAGCGAGGAAGGATTGCAGGCTGCTTGGTCCACGCTGGATAAGGCGATAGAGCAGGGGGTGATCCCCGGAGGTGTGGCACTCATTGGACGCCGCGGCGATGCGGCCGCTTATGCTGCCGGGCATGCGTTCGTGAGCGAGGAGCATTCCATTCCGGCCAGCGTGGATACGATCTATGACTGCGCGTCATTGACGAAGGTCGTCGTTACGCTGGCGCTCACGCTCATCTTGACGGATCGGGGCCAAGTGCGGCTTGCCGATCCGGTGGCACAGCATATCCCTGCATTTGGCGCCGCGGGGAAGACGGAGATTACGATTGGGCAATTGCTGGCCCATACCTCGGGCTTGCCCGCACACCGTGATCTGTATTCGCATGGCTGGACGCCGCAGCAGATCCATGAGGAGATCTGCGCGATGGAACCGGACTATCCGCCAGGGACGCGCTGTGTCTACAGCTGCCTCGGTTATATTATCCTCGGGCACATCATCCGGCAGCAGTTCGGGCGTCCGTTGGAGGAAGCGGCCTGGAGCGAGGTGCTGCAGCCGCTCGGGATGACGGCGAGCCGGTATAACCCGCCGCCGGAATGGAAGCCGCGCATCGCAGCGACCGAATACGATGCGGGGCTGGGCGAGTACCGCTGGGGCTTCGTGCACGATGAAAATGCACATGCACTTGGCGGAGCGGCAGGCAATGCGGGCCTCTTCTCGACCGCATCGGATCTGCTGCGGTATGCCCGCATGTGGCTGGCCTTGGCAGGCAGCGCTAGCGGCGCCGTTAGTTACGTAGACGGCGCGGTGGACGCTTCCTTGAGCTGCACCGGGCCAGAGGGCTTCCCGGAATCCCTGCTCTTGTCGCGCGAGGCCGTCAAAGAAGCGCTGCGAAGCCATACCCTTGACATTCCGGGAGCGCACCGGGGGCTGGGATGGGTGCTACGCGGCGACCCGGCCGATGTGACCGGGGAAAGGCTGTCTCCATTCAGCTTCGGTCATACGGGCTTCACCGGAACGAGCCTCTGGATCGATCCGGCGCAGGATCTGATTTTGATTCTGCTGACGAACCGCGTCCATTACGGCCGGGGCAACTCAATCGCGGCGCTGCGGCGACAGTTTCACGAGGCAGCGGCAGCGGCCATACAGACCTAATTCCTATATCAAAACCTTGGGCAGTACATCAAATCCTTGGCAAGCGCATCCCGCCGGATGCCGGCCAGGGATTTTTTTGCTGGCCGACAGCTCTGCCGAAATGATCGAGCGGCTTGGCTTCTGCATAGCGGAAATCGTAAGCTATTTCGGCCGCTTCCCTGTGCGTGGAGTGTGGCTTGTGGAAATTCAACAGAATTGTGGGAATTCAATGGAAGTGTGTGTGGGTTCAACAGAATGTGGCAGTTCAGCAGATTGTAAGAGGGAAAATGCCGCAGCGGGGAATACAGCCTTGAATTGGCGTACGCGACAAATGGCAGCGTGGTCTGTCGAATCAGGCACGAGTGTATCTATCAGCTCTTTGATCCATTCTCCCATTGGCTCAGAAGCGAAAGAACAGTCAGGCACGGCAAGCGGTAGGAGGCGGAGCGAGCGATGAAGCAATCAGGCGGGGAAGCAGTTGAGGTAAGGAGAAGCGCAGCCACCTGGGGAAAGCAGAAGGAGCAAACGATGGAGCAAGGACACGCAGTAAGTAGACGGTGAAAGCCGACGGACTACGCTGACGCACTACGCAGATGGACTACATATATGACTGCACGGATGGACTAAGCAGATGGAACAAGCAGATGGAACAAGCAGATGGAGCAAGCAGTTGAATCAAGCCGTCGTAATGGCAACAATGTGATGGGAACTAAGGGTCCCCCCTTGGCGCGTCCCTGAGCGGAAAGTGGGCATTCCATGCCGTCGCGCCCCTGAGTCAGTGGGAGACTGGCTAAAAGGAACGGCAAGCTGATAAGCCCGGGCCGATTCTGAATCTATGGGATAGTGTCGCTAAGGAAGAAAACACCACATGTACCGGGCAAGTTACTGATTCGAAGGGATAGCGCCCCTGAACGGAAAGAGGCAGTCGCCCCCTAGACTGGCCCCTGGGCAAGGGGCTGGGGCATCCTCACAGGCATTACATCAAGTGTAAGGTATGTGCTTCCATAATATACATAAGTCCACTACAAGGAGACAAGAAAACCGTGATGTCCTCATGTTAAAAACAAGAAAAAATAGTTGTTGATCTTTCGTTGGCATCGTTTATAATGATGAAAAATTATTTATAGAAACAGTGGTTCGATTATCGGTACAGAGGCCTTGCTGAATTAAAAAGGGGAAGAGGTGAGGAAGTGTCGCTCAAGACGCTGGCCAAATCGCTTGAATTGCTCGATTGCTTTACATCGGATCATCCGATATGGGGGGTACGTGATTTAGCGAAGAAGCTGGGAATGCACCACTCGGTCGTGCATCGCATCGTAAGTACGTTTGAACAGCACGGCTTTCTCATTCAGAACAGAGACACGCAGAAATATCATCTCGGCTTGAAGCTGCTGGAGTATGGCAAGGTTGTCACCGATCAGCTTAACATTCAGCAATATTTCCAGCCGATATTGAAGGAGATTGCGAATTCGACCGGGGAATCGGTGTACCTGAATATGCTGGAAGGGAAGGAAGGCGTCTGCGTCTCTATCGTCCTCAGCTCGAAGGATATTCAATATCTGATTCCGGTCGGCGACCGTTCGCCGCTGTATGCCGGAGCTTCGCAGAAGGTCATGATGGCTTACGTATCCGAAGATCTTCAGGAGGAGATTATTCAGGAAGGCTTGACGGCCGTCACTTCCCGAACGATAACGGACTCGCTCCGCTTGCGGGCCCAATTGGCGCAAATCAAGGAGGAGGGCTGGTGCATTTCTGTCGGTGAATATACGGAAGATGTCGTCGGTATCTCCGTTCCGATGCTGGACAGTCATCGCCGCATTCTTGGCTCCATTACGATTGCCGGACCAAGATACCGGATAGACGATGACAGATGCGGGTCGTACTTGCGCATTTTGCTGGACCAAGTCCCTTTAATACGTCAAAGCTGCAATATTATATCGCATATGTGGTAACCAGGGTTCACATTTTTACACAGCTGCACTTTATTTAGATAATGAGATACCGCTTTAAAGGGGGAGGGCTTGCTTTGCTACAATTCATTACTCGACGTCTGTTATACCTCATTCCAAGCTTGCTCGGCATCGTGCTCATCACGTTCATTCTGTCCAGAGTGCTGCCGGGCGACCCTGCTCTGATGATTGCCGGAGAGCAAGCGCCGCAGCATGTGGTGGAGAACATTCGCGCTCAGCTCGGGCTGAACGAGCCGTTGTACGTTCAGTTCGGCGCTTATATCAAGCAGCTGGCGCAAGGGGATTTGGGGATTGCGTGGCACACGGGACATACGGTGGTAGAGGATTTCGCCGTCCGTCTGCCGGCCACGATTGAGCTTGGCTTCGCCAGTCTGTTGATTGCGTTATTGGTGGCTATTCCGGTAGGCATCGTGGCCGCCACGAAAAAAGAATCGATTGTGGATCACATCTCCCGCGTTTTTTCACTTATCGGCGCCTGCATGCCGGTCTTCTGGCTGGGACTGCTGCTCATCCTGTTTTTCTATTCCAAGCTCGGCATTGCGCCTGCTCCTATGGGCCGAATCGGCGGAGATATCCTCCCGCCCACTTCGATTACCGGATTATATCTGGTGGACAGCTTGCTTACGGCGGATTGGGTGGCCTTTAAGCAATCCTTATCTCATCTGATTCTTCCGGCCATTTGTCTTAGCGCCGGCACGATGGCCATCATCGCCCGCATGATGCGTTCCAGCATGCTGGAAGTCATCGGCCAGGATTATATCCGGACGGCCCGCGCCAAAGGCCTTAACGAACGCTCCGTCGTGTACAAGCATGCCCTGGCCAATGCTTCGATCCCGACGATTACGATGGTCGGTCTCCAGATCGGCTACCTGCTTGGGGGCGCGGTCATCACTGAGACAATCTTCGCCTGGCCTGGCGTCGGAAGCTATGTCACGGAGTCAATTCTCGCGACGGATTACGCTCCGATTCAGGCATTCACGCTGCTTAGCGCCGTCGTATACAGCTGCATCAATTTGCTGGTCGATCTGATATATGGCTTCATCGATCCGCGCATCCGCTATGAATAATCAATCTCTCATGTCATGACATCTTAGGAGGTGCAACCGTGATGAAAGCATCAACCTCATCGTCCGCTGCAATCGCGGCGGCGAGCGACACGTCCATGCTGCAGGAGTTCTGGCATGGGCTGCGGCAGTGGAGCAAGCTATTCCTTCGCAACAAGCTTGCCGCGCTCGGTCTCTTCCTGATCGTGCTGTGGACGCTCCTGGCCATCGCCGCGCCTCTGGTCGCGCCCTATGCGCCGGATGCCACGCAGTTGGATGCGAAGCTGCAAGGCCCGAGCGGGGAGCATTGGTTCGGGACCGACCAGTTCGGCCGGGATATTTTCAGCCGCGTCGTCTACGCTGCGCGCATCTCGATCTGGACCGGGCTTATCGCCGTCGGAATTTCCTTCTTCATCGGCGTTCCGCTCGGCGGCATCGCCGCTTATTACGGCGGCTGGATCGGGAATGTGATCATGCGCGTCATGGATATTTTTCTGGCGTTCCCTTCGCTCATTCTGGCGATGGCGATCGCGGCCGCCATGGGCCCTGGCCTCGTCAGCGCGATGATGGCCGTCGGCATCGTCGGTATTCCGGAGTTCGCCCGTCTTATGTACAGTCAGACCATCTATTTGAAGGAACGCGAATTCGTGGAGGCGAGCCGTTCCATCGGGGTCAAGGACGGCACCATTCTTGTCCGCCATATCTTCCCGAATGCGCTGGCGCCGCTGCTCGTCCGCATCACGCTCGGGATGGGCTTCGCCATCTTGACGGCGGCGAGCTTGAGCTTCCTCGGTCTCGGCGTGCGTCCGCCGTTGGCGGAATGGGGGGCCATGATATCCGAAGGCCGCGAGTACATTATTACCGGCGAATGGTGGCTGGTCACGTTCCCGGGACTTGCCATCGCAACAACCATTCTTGGCTTCAATCTGCTTGGCGACGGACTGCGCGACGTACTTGATCCGCGGCTGCGCACAAGCCGGAAATAAGCGATATTTTTCAGACGAATATTCAGGGGGAGGAAACAATGATGAAACGAAGCAACTTGACGATGGCCCTTGTATTGACACTCATTTTGGCTCTGGTTGCGGGCTGCGCGCCGAAGGCGAACCAGTCCGGGGGAGACAGTGCCGCCGGTACAGGCGAGCAAACGAACGCTACCGGAAGCAAAACGCTGACCGTCGCCTATTCCGAAGGCGGGCAGACGCTCGATCCGGCGGAAGCGAACGATCTGACGTCGGATACGCTGGTGCTGTCCACATATGATCAACTGGTCACGTACGGCGTCAAAAACGTAGATGGCGCGGATATCGCGGCCACGGAAGAAATCAAGCCGATGCTGGCCGAGTCGTGGGACGTGTCCGATGACCAGAAGACGTATACGTTCAAGCTGCGCCAGGATGTGAAGTTCCATAGCGGCAATCCGCTCGATGCGGATGCGGTCGTGTTCTCGCTCGATCATATCAAAAACTCGAACTCGGGCGGATTCCTGTATCAGCAAGCCTCCATCGAGTCGTACCGCAAAGTGGACGACCATACGGTGGAAGTGAAGCTGGAGCGCCCGAACCATATGTTCCTGCAAATCTTGGCGATGTACTCCTTCTCCGTCATCGACCCGAAAGCGATCGAAGGGGATGCGAGTGAATTTTTGAAGACCAAGACGGCAGGATCCGGGCCATTCAAGCTGGAGAAATGGGATCCTTCCTCCGAGGCGGTATTTGCGGCGAACGACGATTACTGGCAGGAGCGCGCCAAGCTGGACAAAGTCGTCATGAAGTTCATGAAGGAAGCTTCCTCCCGTACGATGATGCTGGACAAAGGCGATATCGACCTGGCCATGGAGATTCCGCCGAAGGATGTCGATACGCTGAAGCAGAACACCGCACTCACTGTGCGCTCTGATGCGAGCAACCGCATTTTGTATATGGGTCTGAACAATAACATGAAGCCGTTCGACAATCCGAAGGTGCGCCAGGCGATCGCCTACGCGATTCCGCATGATGCGCTTCTGAAGGATGTCATGTACGGACAAGCCAAGCAAATGAAGAGCATCGTGGCAAGCAATACGCCGGGCTTTTCCGATAATGGCTACGAGTATGAATATAACCTGGATAAAGCGAAGGAACTGCTAAAGGAAGCGGGCTACGAGAATGGCTTCTCCTTCGACTTCACGCTCGGATCCGGCTTCAAAGACTGGGAAGACGCCGCTACGGTCATTCAAGCGGAGCTGAAAAAGATCGGCGTCACGATGAACATCAACAAGCTGGCGCGCGCGCAGTTCCTGGAACAGCTTCGCACCGGCAACGTGCAGTCCTTCATGTCGAAATGGACCTCGTTCGTCAACGATCCGGAATATCATCTCGGATTCCTAGTAGATAGCGAGAGCTCGTCCAACTACGTTCATTACGATAATGCGAAGGTCAATGAACTGCTGAAGCAAGCGGCCGTCGAGACGGATATGACGAAGCGCAATGCTATGTATGAAGAAATTCAGGGCTTGATCAATGCGGACATGCCTTATGTGTACATGTACGAGTACAACCGTCTCGTGGCGTTCAACAACGAAGTGAAGGGGTATATTTTCTTCCCGGATGAATGCTTGCGTTTCTACCCGCTTTCCAAATAAGAAAAGAGATAACGATCGCAACGGATATGGATACAGGAGGGGATTACGGTGAACGAATGGAAGCAACGCTGGATAGATGAAGTGGAACAGCGCCAGGACGAATTGCTGGGCTTATGCTCCAAGCTGATTCAATTCCCAACGGAGAATCCGCCTGGAGACTCGCGGGACATCAGCCAATTCATTATCGACTACTTGGCCGAGGTCGGCATCGAGACGAAGGTGTATGACGCCGGCGGCAACATGCTCAATCTGATTGCGACGATCGGCGATGAATCGGCATCGGAACGCCATTTGATCTATTGCGGCCATACCGATGTCGTGCCGGCAGGCGACCGCTCCCGCTGGGATTTCGATCCATTCTCCGGCGAAGTGCGGGACGGCTATGTACTCGGACGCGGGGCCAGCGACATGAAGTGCGGCTTGGCCGGACTTATCTTCAGCGTGAAGCTGCTGAAGGAGCTGCAGGTTCCGCTCAAAGGCAGAGTATCGCTGCTCATCGTGCCGGATGAGGAGACCGGCGGGCATCTCGGCGTGCCGTGGGTGTTCGAGCGGAAGCTGATCCATGGCACGGCGGCGGTTATCGCCGAGCCGTCGCATCCGCTGCATCCGACGATCGGGCAGAAGGGAAGCTGCTGGTTCAACTTCACGGTGACAGGCACGCCGGGCCACGGCAGCCTGTCTCCCCTCCTCGGCGACAATGCGATTATGAAGGCGGCCGCAGCCGTTCAGGCGCTGCAGCAGCTGCATCATTATCCAGTCGAGCTGCCAGAGGAAGTGAAGGATATTATCGAAGTGACGAAGCGTTATATCGCGGAAAAAGAAAATGCCGATTTCTCCGCCATCATCGATCGCGTGTCGGTCAATGTCGGCCTGATCGAAGGCGGAACGAAGACGAACGTCGTGCCAGACCGCTGCACGGTGAGTGTCGATACCCGCCTGCCGTTCGGCGTCGAGCCGGCCCAGGTGCTAGCCGAGGCGAAGCGGCTGCTGTCCGACATCGGCATCGAGACGGAGCTTCATCCGGAAGGGTTCCAGGGGCTGGCCAACTGGACGCCGCCGACGGATCCGATCGTGGAGGAGCTCGTGCAGCATATTTGCGATGTGAAGCAGGAAGAAGGCTACGGCGTCCTGCAATGGGCTTCCAGCGATGCGCGGCATTTCCGCCGCGCCGGCATTCCGGTGCTGCAATACGGTCCGGCCGAGTTGTCCACCATTCACGGCTTCAATGAGAAGGCGCCGGTACAGGACGTGGTGGACGCGGCCAAGGTGTACACGCTGACGGCGCTCAGCTACCTGGGTGGTGAGTAATATGGAACCGGTGCTGGCAGTCGAACAGCTGGAAACGGAATTTGTAACTAACGGGGGCGTATTCAAGGCGGTGGATGGCGTAAGCTTCCACGTGCACCAAGGCGAGACGCTCGGCGTTGTCGGCGAATCGGGCTGCGGCAAAAGCGTCACCTCCTTGTCCATCATGGGACTTCTCCCGAAGAAAATAGGCCGGGTGAAGGGGGGACGCATTCAGTTCCACGGGAACGACCTGCTGCAAGTCCCGGAAAGGCAAATGAGATCCATTCGCGGCAACCGGATCGCCATGATCTTCCAGGAGCCGATGACATCGCTCAATCCGGTGTTCCGAATCGGCGATCAACTGGCTGAGGCCATTCAGCTTCATAAGAAGCTGAAGCGCAAGGAAGCGATGCGGCATGCCGTCGACATGCTGCACAAGGTCGGCATCCCGCATCCCGAGTCGGTGGCGCAGGAATATCCGCACCAGCTCTCGGGCGGGATGCGCCAGCGGGTCATGATCGCGATGGCGATGTCCTGCAATCCGGAGGTGTTGATCGCGGATGAGCCGACGACGGCGCTTGACGTGACCATTCAAGCGCAAATTTTGGATTTGATGCGGCAGCTGCAGGAGGAAGAGAAGACGTCCATCCTGCTCATAACCCACGACCTCGGGGTCGTCGCCGAGATGTGCCACCGCGTCGTCGTCATGTACGCGGGGCAGGTCGTGGAGGAGGCGGATGTGGACACGCTGTTCGAATCGCCGCAGCATCCGTATACGCAGGGGCTGCTGGCTTCGCTGCCGCAGCTCGCTGGGGAACAGGAGCGGCTGGAGTCGATCCCCGGCGCGGTGCCGAGTCCGCTGCAGATGCCGCCGGGCTGCCGCTTCGCCCCGCGCTGCAAATACCGGACGGAAGCGTGCGATCAGGCGCAGCCCGCGCTGACAGACTTGGGCGGCGGCCATCGCTGCCGCTGTCTGCTCGTCGAGAAGGGGGTGGCGCGATGACGGCTTTGCTGCAAGTGCGCAATCTGAAGAAGCATTATCCGATTCGCAAAGGGCTGCTGAATAAGCAGGTCGGATCCGTGAAATCGGTGGATGGCTTGAACTTCGATATTTATGAAGGAGAGACATTCGGCATCGTCGGCGAATCCGGCTGCGGCAAGTCGACGACAGGCCGCTCCGTCTTGCGCTTGATTGAACCGACGGAAGGAGAGGTCTTGTTCCAAGGACGCAATCTTATGGCGCTCTCTCCGAAGGAACTGCGCCAGCTTCGCCCCGAGATGAGCATGATCTTCCAGGATCCGTACGCGTCGCTGGACCCGCGCTGGACCGTTCAGCGCATCCTGGAGGAGCCGCTGCAGACGCATCTGTCGATGCGGTCCCCGGAGCGGAAGCAGCGGGTGCAGGAACTGATGGAGCGGGTAGGACTGTCCGCATTTCAAGCGAACCGTTTTCCGCATGAATTTTCGGGCGGCCAGCGGCAGCGTGTCGGCATTGCCCGCGCCCTGGCGCTCAACCCGAAGTTCATCGTCTGCGACGAGCCGGTCTCGGCGCTGGACGTATCGATTCAGTCACAGGTGCTCAACCTGATGCAGGATTTGCAGGAGCAAGAGAAGCTGACCTATATGTTCATTTCTCATGATTTATCGGTCGTGAAGTTCCTGTGCACACGGGTCGGCGTCATGTATCTTGGCAAAATGGTCGAGCTGGCGCCGAAGCGGAAGCTGTATGCGAATCCGCTCCATCCTTATACGAAGGCGCTCATGTCGGCGGTGCCTGTGCCGAACCCGAAGGCCAAGAAGGAGCGCATCGTCTTGTCCGGCGAAGTGCCGAGCGCCAAAAATCCGCCGCAAGGCTGCGCCTTCCATCTTCGCTGCCCGATTGCGTCGGAGCGCTGCCGCACCGTCCAGCCGGAATGGCAGGAGGCGGATGAAGGGCATTGGGTGGCTTGCCATCATATCTAAGGCAGGCCGGGCAGAGAGGCGGATCGGTTTCGTTGCAATGTAACTATGATATCGACAACTATGAGATCGAGCGGAAAGGGAGAGAGAATCATGGCTTTACTGCAAACGTTGCGAATCTATGAAGCGGTAGACAATGCATTTACATCCGGCGAGGCGGTGAAGGAGCTGTTCCAGCCTTATCCGCTGGCTGACGTAAGCGTGCAGCGGGTTCATGGTGAGAAGGGATTTACGGATTTCATCCGCATTTTTATCCCGGGGACGGAAGGCAAGCACGGGGGCGGACAAGCGCCGAGCTTCGGCATCGTCGGCCGGCTGGGCGGCTTGGGCGCCCGGCCGCAGCGCATCGGGCTCGTCTCCGATGGCGACGGCGCGATTGCGGCGCTGTCTGCCGCATTGAAGCTGGCCGACATGAGCGAGAAGGGCGACCGGTTAAAAGGGGATGTATACATTACGACCCACATCTGCCCGGACGCGCCTACCTTGCCGCATGAGCCGGTCGATTTCATGGATTCGCCCGTTGATATTGCGACGATGAACGAATACGAGGTGCTGGACGAGATGGAAGCGGTCTTGTCCATCGACACGACAAAGGGCAACCGTGTCATCAATCATAAAGGAATCGCCATTTCCCCGACAGTGAAGGAAGGCTACATCCTGCGCGTCAGCGACGATCTGCTTCGCGTCATGGAGATGACGACCGGACAGCTTCCGGTCACATTCCCGGTGACGACGCAGGACATTACGCCGTACGGCAACGGGCTGTATCATATTAACAGCATCCTGCAGCCTTGCGTGACGACGGCCGCGCCGGTCGTCGGCGTCGCGATTACCGCGCAATCGACCGTGCCCGGCTGCGGGACGGGAGCAAGTCATGAAGTCGATATCGCGCTCGCCGCGCGCTACGCGGTGGAAGTCGCCAAGGAATTCACGAATGAAGTCTGTTCCTTCTATAATAAGGAGGAGTTCGAGCATATGCTCAACCTGTATGGGCCGATGAATGCCCTGCAGACGTTGGGGAAAACAGTATAATCTCAGACCTTGCGTAGAATTCATCGTTTTGCTTTAGGCTCCGCCCGCCGCAAGAGAGAAAGGAGGCAGCCGCATGGAACGAAGCGATACCCGGCAACGTGTCAAAATAGGTCTCATTACGATAGGACAAGCGCCGCGAACGGATGTGCAGCCCTTGATTGAACGCTGGCTGGCGCCCTGCTCGGATGTCATCCAGCTTGGCGTCCTCGACGGCATGACGGTGGCGGAGATCGAGCGCGAGCTTGGCCCGCAGCTGGACGAATTCGTCCTGACGACACGGTTGGCTGATGGTCAAGCCGTTGTCTTGTCCGCGGCCAAAACGGAAACAGCAATGCAGCGCTTGATTGACGAGTGCGAACGGCTGGGCTGCCAAGTCATCATTCTGCTCTGTACCGGCGCCTTCCGCCATCTTGCCGCTGAACGGGCGTTGTTGATTGAACCGGAGCGGATACTGACGCCCGCGATTGCGAAGCTGGCCGGCGGGACGCAGATTGGCCTGATCATTCCGCTGGCGGAGCAAGCGGAGGAGATGCGCCAGAAATGGGGCGCGTTCGGCGCCTCGATTACGACGGCCGCCGCTTCTCCCTACACGGCGACGCGCGAGCAGCTTGCGGCCGCCGCACAGGAGCTGAGAGCTGCGGGCGCCGGAATCATCGTGCTCGATTGTATGGGATACACGTTAGAGCATCAGCAGATCGCCCGCGAGGCGAGCGGATGCTTCGCGCTG
The DNA here is from genome assembly GCF_007066085.1 of Paenibacillus thiaminolyticus. NCBI lineage: Bacteria > Bacillati > Bacillota > Bacilli > Caryophanales > Paenibacillaceae > Paenibacillus > Paenibacillus thiaminolyticus. The sequence goes on from NZ_CP041405.1 coordinate 5,103,282, forward strand.
CTGTCGAGCAGCTTGCTGTTCAAGCTGACAACAGAACTGTGTGGGTAAAGGTTAGAACGATTAGAATAGTTAGACGATTAGAGAATAGCTAGAACGACGGGAATTAACGATGATAACCGCCTGTTGCTTGGGGATGCAAGCAGCGGGCGGTTTTTAAGTTTGAGCCTGCCTCAACCTGCACTAAGGCTGTTTTATTTTGAAGAAAATGCACCTTCTCCCGCCCTTAGCTTCACTATCCCATCGGTTCAGCAAGAGGAGTTCAATGCGCGAGAACCATACTTCTAAGTATAGGCTGCAAGGCGTCCCTAACCTGCTGCCATAATGGGAGAGTTGCTGCGCGCGCCGCTCGGAGATCGGAGGGCTCAGGATTCGCCTCGGCCGCTTCTGAACGAATGGGAGAGTGGAAATAAGGAAGAAAATAGCGCCTGTACCCGGCGCTGAGTCGATGGGATAGTGTGACTAAGGCCTAAGAAGAGAAAGACTGAAGCATCAACTTGAACCCTTGGCGTTGCCCGAACATTTGATTCTGCCCGAACATGTGACTCTGCCCCCCGTAGAACAACAAGGGACTGTCCCATAATCATGTTGTAGGGCAAGAAGGGCAACAGGGAGCACTGGGACGTAAAAGACGGCGGCGGGCCAAGCGGTGAAAGAGTGATGCGGCAATGAAATCCTGCGAATATCAGGCTGTTGAGAAAGTCCAAGGGATTTTGTGGCACTTCATTTTTTGTGTGGTGGATCTCGTCTCTCCGTAGAAAAAATCGATTTAAAACGTTATGGGTGCCAAGTTTTGAGTAGGAAAATGGACAATCCCCACCCCTTCGTAAAAAAACAGGGGTTTTCCAACGGCCTGAACACTGCACCATTTCCCTAGACACGTCTATCTGGTAGGCTAAATCCGCAAAACTGCACGATTTCTCCAGACACGCCTATTCGGTAAGCGAAATCCTGCGTAAATACAGCAATTCGATATGGACGACTTTCCCAGAAAGGGAATCCTGCAAAACTGCAGGAATTTCACGCGTTTCGCTTCGACTTGAAGCAAAAGGGCCTAAAATGATGTAGATTTGCAGCAATTCCTCGGGATGTGGATTCATTGAGCCGAAATTCCTGTAAAATAGCAGCAATTCCCTCCACATGTTCAAGCCGCAGCCGGATCGGATGCCGCCACCGATGGCGACATGGATATGGCCTATGCGCTGCTGCTGGCCGACAAGCAATGAGGCAGTTCCAGCGGCATCAATTACCGCGCAGAAGCGGTCAACCTCATCAATGCCATCATGCAAAGCGAGGTCAACAAGCAATCGTGGCATCTGAAGCTTGGGGACTGGGTGTCCGATTCGGACTCGAAGTGGGGCAAAGGAACGCGGCCGTCCGACTTTATGCCCCATCATCTCCGCGCCTTCAAGGAATCGACCGGGGATTCGCGTTGGGACAATGTGCTGAACCAGACCTACGCCATCATTCAGCAGCTGTTTTCCGGGTACTCAAGTTCAACCGGGCTGATGCCTGATTTCGCAACCAAAGAATCCAGCGGCTATAAACCGGCTGTCGGTGACGTGTACGATTGGTGCTGCGGGAACGGGCGGTTGACGGCCGCGGCAGACACCGTCTTCTCGGATATGACAAACAGGGTCTGAACTTTGCCGAGAAGCAGGGTAAGTCAGAGAAACCATTTTACTGACTTTCGCAAAGCGATACGACTCCTTTCAATTTATAAAGTTGAAGCGATTCAATTTTCATGCAACAAAATTAAATCGGTTTCATTTTAAGCTATGCCGATGGCGGTACGTTCATGATCGCAGGATTATGCCAGAGGAAAATCATCTAGGCCGAAAATATGAGCGATTTAACTTTCGGAGCCGAGTACAAGATCATGCACGCATCAGGAGGCATTTTTTTCATTAGAATACGCGTCCAACAAAAAGATAAGAGAAGATTAGAGCGCTTATAAATCCTTGATATAATTCGCGTTATTTCCCGAAATTGCTGTCGAAAAGAGCCGGACTTAACGACATAAATCCCTAAATTTTGAAAAATCGATTTCATGTTATAGAATATAATGGAAAACGTTTGTATACTAAGGAGGAAATGAATTCCTTCTCCGAAGGAAGCTGTTATGACTACAACACCGATTTTGTATATGGTTGTTCCTTGCTATAACGAAGAGGCGGTGCTTCCCCTCACGATGCAGACGTTGACCGGCGTCCTGTCCCGCTTGGTTCAGGACCGCGTCGTCTCCGCCGAGAGCCGGATATTGCTGGTCGATGACGGCAGCAGAGATGCGACCTGGCTGACCATCGTCCAGGAGCGGGAACGGAACCGCTGGATTGCCGGATTGAAGCTGTCCCGCAATGCCGGGCATCAGAAGGCGCTGCTCGCCGGGCTGATGTATGCCAAAAATTTTGCCGATTGCGTCGTCTCCCTTGACGCCGATCTGCAGGACGATGTCGCCGTCGTGAGGCAATTCGTCGAGCAGTTCCGCGACGGCTGCGATATTGTGTACGGCGTAAGGGATAATCGGGATAACGATACGTATTTCAAGCGGTGGAGCGCCGAATTTTTCTATAAGCTGATGCGGCGGATGGGCATTCCGCTTGTCTACAATCATGCTGATTACCGTCTGATGAGCCGCCGTGCCCTCGACTACCTGAGCCAGTTCCCCGAGTCCAATCTGTTCCTGCGCGGCATCGTGCCGCTCATCGGCTTCCCGTCTTCCGTCGTGTCTTACCGGAGATTGGAGCGGGCCGCGGGCGTGACCAAGTATCCGCTTCGCAAAATGCTGTCGTTCGCCTGGGACGGCATTACGTCATTTAGCATGAAGCCGATGCGGCTCGTCACTGCGCTTGGCTTCGTCAGCCTGGGCGCAAGCGCGCTGGCGGGCCTCTACGCCCTCCTGTCCAAGCTGCTGGGACAGACCGTATCCGGATGGACCTCCCTGATGCTGTCCGTCTGGTTCGTCGGAAGCGTTCAATTGCTAGGCCTGGGGGTGGTCGGGGAATATATCGGCAAGATCTATTCCGAGGTCAAGCGGCGCCCGCCGTACATTATTGAGCAGGTGCTGGCGGACAAGCCAGTCATCGAGCGGCCGATCCGTGCTTATGGAACGGGGTGGGCGGAGTGAGCGGCGCGAAGCTCGCCGCGCCGGGCGGCGCCCGCTTGTTCGGCCGCTATGCCGCCGTCGGAGCCGTGAACACGCTGGTCGGGCTCGGCACGGCGTATGTGCTGCTGTATGCCGGATGGAGCCATCTTCATGCGACCTTCGCGGGCAACTCGGTCGGCGTAGGGATGAGCTATATTCTGAACCGCCGCTATACGTTCCGCTATCGGGGGCAATGGCTGCCAAGCTTGCTCCGCTTCATCTCCATCGCGCTGCTCTGTTACGGGTTGGCGTATCAGGTGCTGCATCCGGCCATGTCTGCCTTGGCGGCCTTCCTGCTGCCCGCATGGGCTTCGCCTTGGGAGCCGTATGCAGCCATATTGGGGGAAGCGGCGATCTATACCGCCGCCTCGTTCCGGCTTCACCGGGGCATCACCTTCGCCCGGACAAGCGATGGGGAGGACACACCATGCCTATCGAAGCCGGCGTCAAATAGCAAGCAAACATAGCGAATTCCACACGGGAGGGTGATTCAGGCATGAAGCAGAAAGATTGGGTAACGTGGGGAGCCATGGGAATAGGCGCGCTTATTCTCATCGGAATTCTGTTCATTCCCCCGTTCATCGGAGTCGCGAACAACGGCGACTTCGAACGGATTGTGGGCAGCGGCGGCATTGCCCCGCTGAGCGACAAGTTCACTTATGAACAAAAATATTTCGGATACAGCCACTCGCGCTATGACTACGGTCCCTTCTCCTTGAACTATTTGTCATCCCAAGCGCTGTTCGTCTTCCTGGCCGGGCTGCTCGGGCGGGCATGGAGTTCCGCTTCGTTTCCACTGGAAGCGATGGGGGCGATCTATGCCGCCCTGCTGCTGGCGGCGCTGTTCCTTATTCTCCGATACGCCTGTTCCGGACAGCGCTGGCTGCAATTAACCGTCGCGCTCTGCGTGCTGTTTATCTTCTTCGATATTGGCTATGTGGCGTATTTTCAATCTTTTTTCGGCGAGCCGGTCTCCCTTATCTTCTTGCTTCTCGCATCCGGAACGTCCTTCGTGCTCGCATCGCGCCGCAAGCCTTCCATCGGCTGGCTCGTTCTGTTCTTCGTCTCCGTCCTGATTCTATCCGCATCCAAGCTGCAGAATGCGCCGATCGGCCTCGTCTTCGTCCTCTTCGCTTTCCGGTTATACCGGACGCGTCCGGAGCGGAGCTGGAGGAGCACGGTCATTGCCGGCTCGGTATCGATACTGGCCGTGTCCGTCTTGATGTATGCCTATGCGCCGCAGGAGCTGAAGCAGATTAACCTGTATCAGACGATTTTTTACGGAATATTGAAAGACTCGCCTCATGTGGAGAAAGATCTGAAGGAGTTGGGCATTCCGGACAAATTCGCCCCGCTCGCCGGCACGAATTACTTCCAGAAGGATGTGCCGATCCGGCAGGACGATCCGGAATTGGCGGAGCATGTCTATTCCCGGCTCGGGCATGCTGATGTGGCTGCATACTATATGCGCCACCCCGGGCGGATGATCGATAAGCTGGAGGCCGCCTCTTCTCAGGCCGCGATGATTCGGCCGTACTATCTGGGCAATTACGAGCAAGAGGCCGGCAAGCCTCGGGGCGCACTGTCGTATACATACAGCGTCTGGAGTGAGACGAAGAAGGACCTGCTCCCGCAGCGCTTCGCTTTTTATCTTGTTTTTTTCCTTCTATATATAGGTGTCGCGCTCAGGGAGTATACCCGCAGACGATACGCGAAGCATGTAGTCGACGCAGCGCTGGTCATCGGCTTCGTGGCCATAATCGCAGTGGCGGTGCCGCTTGTGGGGGACGGCGAGGCGGATTTGGGCAAGCATTTGTTCCTGTTCAACGTCAGCTTCGACATGATGATGGTCGTAACGGTCGTCTGGGTGATAGCCCAGATCCGCAGAATCTTCGACCGCTCCCCCGAACTGCATTGATGAAGGCAGACGACATGGCGATAAGGGGCGTATGCACCCGCCGGCATATGACCTTGTTCCTAGCGAATCGTTCAAAAATAAGGATATTGTAGATGGGACAGCTAATGAACCGAGCCACATCTACAGATTAAGGGGGCACAGCCTATGAACGTTGACGTGAGAGACATCGCCCGCCATCCATTCACTGGTGTCATGTGGAAGACCGTGTCCGAGGATTGCAATCTAGCCTGCGACTACTGCTACTACAGTTCCTGCCAGGGACGGCCTGGCCATGCGATTCAGCGGATTGATGACGATGTGCTGGATACGTTCATCCGCCAATGGATGGAACAATCCAAGGGGGTGGCCTCATTTGCCTGGCAAGGAGGAGAACCGCTGCTCGCCGGCAAGCCTTTCTTCGAGCAGGTCGTCCGGCTACAGGCGGCCTATGCGCCGCCGCGTACGGTGATCAGCAATGCGCTGCAGACGAACGGGACCCTGCTTGATGCGGAGTGGGCGGCCTTTTTCAAGCAATACGCCTTCCTGATCGGCATCAGTCTGGACGGTCCGCAGCCGATTCACGATAAGCACCGCGTTACCGGATCGGGAGCGGGCTCCTATCAGGCCGTCATGCGGGGAATCGATCATTTGCGCAAGGCAGGCGTGGACTATAATATATTGACCGTCATCCACGAGGACAATGTGGGAGAGGCGGCCGCGCTGATGGATTTCTTCGCGGCGGAGCGGTTTACGCATGTCCAGTTCATACCGTGCATGGATTTCCGCTCCCAGAATGTTGACGCGCCCGGCATGTATACGATTACACCAGAGCAGTACGGACAATTTTTGTGCGAGGCCTTCGATAAATGGTACAACGGCGGGGAGCCGCTCTTCTCCGTCCGCATGTTCGACAACGTCCTCCAGGCCGAATTGGGCCTGGAGCCGGAAATGTGCACTCATCGCGAATCCTGCCCCTCGGCGCTCGTGCTCGAGCCGAACGGGGATGCCTATCCGTGCGACTTCTTCCTGCATGACCGCTACCGGCTCGGCAACGTCGGCACCGGCCGGCTGGCCTCCTTGTCCCGCCATCCGAGCTGGCAGCAATTCCATCAGATGAAGAAGGAGGTGCCGGACGCTTGCCGCGCATGCGAATATTGGCGCTACTGCCATGGAGGCTGTCCGCGCAACCGAATCGATCGGGATGGCTTGTGGGAAGGACATACCGACTATTTCTGCGAGAGCTACCGGATGCTGTATGCGCATGCGGGAGAGCGCATCGCCACGCTGGGCCGGAAGATCCGCCTGCAGGAGCTGCTGCGGCTCCGCGGGAGCGGCCGTCCGCTCCCTGGGCGCAATGAACGTTGCGTGTGCGGGAGCGGACGCAAGTTCAAGCAATGCTGCGGGCCGCTGCTGCCGTAGCCTGTCAATATCCAATGACAAGAGGCGATGCCCAGACGGCATCGCCTTCTATGTATACTACCACTTAATCCACAAGTCGCCTTTCCAGGTGAACACCTTGCCCCAGCGCTGCTTATTTCCGTCGTATCGGACTTCTGACACGGTCACCGTCTGCGGGGAGAGCGCGCCTGCCTTGCGGCCATTGACTTGGTCATACAACGCAGTCTTCTTCGTTAGCTTGGCCTTCTGCTTCTCCTGGCTTGGGGATATGACCCAGGCCTTGCCCTTGTAAGTATGAAGCTGATACCAGACGAACCCGGAGTCGTCGACCTGTTCATTGATCACGTTTACGGTCTGGCGGCCGAGCAGACCGAGCCGCTCGCCGTTTACTTTATCGTAGAAGGCCGTCTGATCAGGCAGCACAATCGTCTTGTAGGAAGCGTTCGGATCCTTGAAGTAGCCGTATCCGATCCAGGTCAATGCTCTATGCCAGGTCCGGTTCTCCTGATCCACGACCGATTCTTCGATCTTGACGACCTGGGGCGCCAGCGCCCCCATCCGCTTCCCGCCCGGAAACGTATAGAACGGAACGGACTCATCGAGATCGATTTGCTTCGTCGTCTTGCCGAGCGCGCCGGGAACCACGTGTCCCTCAGATTCCGCGGCCCACGCCGCCGTAGCCGAGAAGGCGCTTAAGGCTGCGGTCAGTGCCAACACTGCCGATAATTTCTTCATCATTGAAATCTCCTCTCTCATGGTTATACAATGGTATGGTTTACAGGGGTGACATAGACGGTACGCCGTCTATTCATAGTTGCTTGTACACTATGTAACCGTGGGCAATTCGGATTGAAACAGGGCCTTCCCGCTGGTTAAATAGAAGGAGAGGGAGGAGATTGCATGAAAAAAAGGTGGAAATGGCTGGGGAGAACGATTGCCTTCCTGATCTTATTCGTGATTATCGCAAGCGTTGCTTTCATATTCTATATTCGGCCGGCGGACAAGATTGGGTGGCCGGGCCATGTCGAGGTATCTATCCTTGGCAAGCTGGAGCAGATGGTGAAGAACCGCTCCTTGTCCTTGCAGCTGAATGAGGACGAGATCAATGCGCTGGCGATTCAAGGGATGCAGAAGACGGAGCCGTACCGATCTTATATGAAATTATGGAAGCTGGACGGCATGCGGATTCATCTGCAGCCGGGCGGCCTGGAGGCGCAGGTGCAAATGGAGCCGTTCCCGGGCATTCGGGCCGAAGCGAACATTCTCTATGATATGGAATGGAACCCGGAGCAGCAGAGCGTGCGCGCGGTTCCGCAGTCGGTGCGCATGAAGGGCTGGGAGATTCCAGAGTCTTGGCTGAATCTGAAGCCGATGGAATTCCCAATCGCGGCGGAGCTGCCGGATTGGGTGAAAGTCAAGGAGTTCGACTTCAATGCTGACGGCTGGGTGATGAAGCTGGGACTATCTTTGACCAGGTAAAAATACCCGCGTGCCATCCAATAACAGGCCGTCCATTGCATGCATCACTTGCCTGGGCTGGATAACTGTTCCCGAATTGGGCAGTAATAAAAACGCAGGGGACCGGCAAACGGCTGCTCCGCGATTTGAACCAGGACAGGGGAGTGATGTGGATGACAGTCGGATGGTGGGTAGCGCTTCACGCCATCATTATGCTGGGCCTGGTGGTGCTGTTGTACCGCATGCAGCGCAAGCATGTCTCTTTTACGAAGCGGGTGTTCGCGGGTCTTGGTCTTGGAATTGTATACGGGGCGGTGCTGCAATGGCTCCATGGCCCGGACAGCGCCATAGTGGAACAGGCGGCCGACTGGTTCGAGATCGTCGGCGTCGGCTATGTGCGGCTGCTGCAAATGGTCGTCATGCCGCTCATTATCGTATCCATCATGTCCGCCATCATTCATGTGAAGGCCAAGGCGGGGGTGGGCAAGATGAGCGCCTCCATCATCGGCATCTTGATCGGGACGACCGCTGTGGCGGCCGTGGTCGGCATCGTGACGGCTCTTGTCTTTCAACTGTCCTCGTTCGAGATTGAAGCGGGCAAGCAGGAGATTGAGCGCGGCAATTATTTGGACAGCAAGCTGGGGGAAGTGAGCGAGATGACGCTGCCGCAGCAAATTATTGAATTCATTCCGGCCAATCCGTTCCTCGATATGACGGGGGAGCGGCGGACCTCGACGATCGCTGTCGTCATCTTCGCGGCCTTTGTCGGCGTCGCCGCACTTGGCGTGATGCGCAAGAAGCCGGACGCAGGGGCTGCCTTCATGTCTATCATCGACGCGCTGCATGCCGTCGTCATGCGTATGGTGACGCTGGTGCTGAGGCTGACCCCTTATGGCGTGATGTCGCTGATGGCCGTCGTGGTGGCCACGACGGCGCCGTCGGAAATATGGAAGCTCGGGAAATTCATCATCGCTTCGTATGTGGCACTCGTCATCATGTTCTGCCTGCACCTGCTGTTCTTGGCGCTGTCCGGCATCTCGCCGCTCCGGTATGTGACCGGGGCGCTGCCGGCGCTTCTCTTCGCGTTCACCTCCCGCACGAGCGCAGGCTCGATTCCGATCAACGTGGAGATGCAGGTCAATCGGCTCGGCGTGCCGGAGAGCTTCGCCAACTTCAGCGCCTCGTTCGGCGCCTCGATGGGGCAGAACGGCTGCGCCGGCATCTACCCGGCGATGCTGGCCGTCATGATCGCCCCGAGCGCGGGCATCGATCCGTACAACCTTGGATTTCTGCTGCAGCTGGTCGCGGTTGTCGCTGTTAGCTCGTTCGGCGTTGCCGGGGTCGGCGGAGGAGCGACCTTCGCTGCGCTGATTGTGCTGTCCTCGATGAACTTGCCGGTCGCGCTGGCGGGGCTGCTGATTAGCGTCGAGCCGCTGATTGACATGGGGCGGACGGCCTTGAATGTGAACGGCTCGATGACTGCGGGCGTCCTGTCCTCCCGCTGGCTCGGCCAATGGAACCGGAAGCGGTTCTATGAGGAGCGCCAGGCGCAGCGCGAGGATATATAGCGGGTGAATCCCATGGAAAATATGAACAAGCTTTCACACTTTTTTGCCCGCAAATGCGATACAATACAAAGGACGCCTTCTTCGTCGGAAGGCGTCCTTTGTTGCATTGCGGGGCAGACACGGCTGCACGCTATATCCGCTATGGCGTTCTTCGTCCCGTGAAGAGGGAGAGCACGAACAGAATCAGGAACAGGAAGAACAGGACTTTGGCAATGGACGCCGCGGCCTCCACAATGCCGAAAAACCCGAATACCCCGGCAATGATTGCGATAATCAAAAAAATGACGGACCATCTTAGCATCGGTTTCCACTCCTTTGGCAGATTCATGCGGCGGATGAATGCATGGCTCCTCACCGGCCGATGGTTCCACGGTGAAGGTAAGCATGAATAACCGGTCTTCAGCCGGAATGAAACAAATGAATAAAGCTGTTTCACAAGCGGCCTATACGGGTACTAAATGGATGATTTCATGGCAACATGCACATCCGTTTTGCAAATAGATGATTGGGTTCACATTTATACAGAGAGAGAAAGGCGGAGATGTTATGCTAGTTGAAATCAGCGCGCTGATCGCGGCGCTGGCCTTTGCCGTGTTGGTCGTCTTCCTGATTCAGACGCTGCGGTCAGCCAAGCACTCGCTCGACAAGGCGTCTAGGACGATGGAGGATGTGCAGCAGACCGTGCAGATGCTGAGCGGGGATCTGCAGGCGATCGCGCGGAATGCCAACCATATGACCGAGGAATTGCAGGGACAATTGAAGAAGATCGAGCCTGTGGCCGATTCGGTCCAGAATGCCGGAGAAGCCTTGAATGAATTGACGCTGGCCGCGAAGCAAGTCTCGGTCGGCTTCGTCAGCGGCGTCCGCAAAGCGGCGAGCCGCTTCGAGAAGAAGCGCCAGGACGGGCCGGCACCGGGCAGCCAGCCGGCGAACGCGGGAGGCTCTTATGCGGGCAGCCCGGCACCCGGCGGACAGGCCGCTTCTCCGGTGCAGGACGGGGTGCCCGGAGCAAGCTCCGCTTCCGCGCTGCCGCTCGCGGCCGCAGCTGCAGAGCACCCGCAACCGGGAGCGGCGGCGAAGCAGGGCGGGGACGATTGGAAGGCCTGGGTCGATCTGGGGATTCGCGCATGGCAGCTGTGGAGACAACGAAGCTAGTTATCCAGCCGGACTAACGGTTACGTTAGCCGGCTTTTCCGATCTGAACGGGAATACGACTGGATCCTATGGCATAAAAAGGGGTGCGAAAGCGGCCGCGTTTCCGTTATATTGGAGGTAGAGATTGTAAGTGTTCGGGCAGTGGAATGCTGTCGATTGAGGGGAGGAGAAGGATGTTGAACGTACTTGTTGTCGACGATAATCCGACCAATGTGATGCTGATTCGGGAGATCCTTCGGAAGGCAGGCTATACGGGGGTGCAATCCGCCTCTTCAGCGAGGGAAATGTATGAGGTGTTAGGGCTGGAAGGACCGGTAGGTCCGCTGTATGTGCCGGATATTGATCTCATTTTGCTGGATATGATGATGCCTGAGATTGACGGGCTGGAGGCATGCCGGACCATTCAGCAGTATTCCGAGCTGCGGGATATTCCGATCATTATCGTGACGGCGATCGGCGATTCGCATATGCTGGCCGAAGCGCTGGACGCGGGAGCGGCCGACTACGTGACGAAGCCGATCAACCGCATCGAGCTGCTCGCCCGCATCCGGCTGGCCCTTCGCTTGAAGCAGGAGAAGGACTGGCATAAGCAACGCGACCGCCATATCCGGGAGGAGCTGCGCCTCGCCGCCCGGGTCCAGAGCTCGGTGCTGACGGAGCCGCTCTCCGATGAGCGGATTACGATAGACGCCCTCTATCAGCCGTCCGAGGAGCTGGCTGGAGATCTGTATGCCTGGTTCAAGCTGGGGGAGGGCCGGTACGGCATCATGATTATCGACATGATGGGGCATGGCGTCTCCTCCGCGCTGCTGTGCATGTTCATCGCCTCGGTCCTGAGGGACGCGGTGGTGCAGACCGAGCAGCCGGACATGGTGTTGAAGCGGTTGAACACGAAGTTCCACCAGCTTCATATGAGCGGGAATCTGATGCTGTATTATATGACGGCGCTCTATGTCGTCGTCGATACGAACGAGCGCACGATCCAATATGCCAATGCGGGCCACCCGCCGGGAATCGTCATGATGGAGGACGGCCGGATGGTGACGCTGGAGTCGACAGGGTATCCTGTCGGTATGTTCCCCGAGCTGGAAGTGGATACCCATGCGCTCAAATTCGATTCGCGGGCGAGAATCGCACTGTATACCGACGGGCTGCTGGAATCGGCGGGCGCAACCGTGGAGAGCGCGATGGAGCGGATAGGAGCGCTGTTGAAGCAAGAACCATCCTTGAAAAGCCAAGCTTGGGACGAGCTGCTCCACCCGCCCGGAAAAGAGAGCGAGGACGATAAATGCCTCGTATGGGCCGACATTCATTAAGCAGAGGGGGAGCAAGCGTTGAAGCTGCGTACGAAGCTCATCATCGGCTATGTCATGTTCATGATCATCATTCTCGCATTGGGCGGGTATTCGTTTGCCCAGATGGGCGGCCTGAAGCAAGACCTTGATCATTTCTACCAGGACAGCTTCCGGAAGGTTGAGCTGGCGCTGGCGGCGCGGGACGATGCCAATGCGATTGCCCGTGACCTGGTGACCGAGCTGCTCAATCCGGATAAGGCGGATCAGACGGGCAGAGAAGTGCTGGATAAGGTCGACGGCTACAAGGAGCGGATCAACCGCTCCCTGGAAGAGCTGACCCGGCAAGCGGCGAAGGCCGAAGAGAAGCAGATGGTGGAGGCGGCGCTTCACGATTGGGGCCGGTACGATCAATTCGTGATCGATGCAATTCGGCTGAGCATGGAGAACGAGTATGAGCAAGCGAACCAGCTCCGCAATGAATACGGGCTTGATTATCAGAACTATTTGTTGAACAGCCTGGGCGATCTGGCCCGCTACCATGAAGCGATAATGGAAGATCAGGTGACGGCCGCGACCGGTACGTATGAAGCCGCCCTGACTTGGACAGCAGCAATTATGCTGATCGGAATTGTCGTGACCGCAGCGGTCATGCTGTGGGTCATTCCGAGCGTCACGCGCAATCTGAATACGATGTCGGTTATGATGCGGAGCCTGGCCCGCGGACGGATGCGCGTCATTCAGAAGCTGGAGCCGCATACGAATGATGAGATTGGGGAAGTCATCGATGTCTTCAAGCAGATGGCCGAGGACATCGAGAGACGGAAGCGGAGCGAGGAGCAGTTCCGGTTGATGCAGGAGGAACAAGCCTGGATGGATGCCAATATCGCCCGCGTGACGGAGCTGTTGCACGGTGCGACGACCTTGAACCAGGTCGGGGAGACGTTCGTAAGCGAGTTCGTGCCGACGCTGGGCGCGCAATACGGGGCGCTGTATATCCGGGATGACCTGAAGAACCCGAACTGGCTTCATCTGTGCGGCGCCTATGCGGCCAACGGCAGCCTCCAGGCCGAGACAGGCTTCCGCGTCGGCGAAGGCTTGGTCGGACAGTGCGCGCATGACGAGAAGCCGATCTATATTCATGATTTGAAAAACAGTTCGCTGCGCATCCAGAGCGGGATTTGCGATACAGCCCCGGTGGAGCTCGTGGTCTATCCGATCATCTTCGAAGCTACGGTCATTGCCGTGCTGGAGCTGGCGTCCGTGTCGCCGCTGACGAACAAGGAGCAGCAGCTGCTTGAGCAGCTCGCAGACAAGCTGGGCGTCATTATCCACACCATATCCGGACGGCTGCGCGTCGAGGAATTGCTGCGCGAGTCGCAGACGCTGACGGAGGAACTGCAGTGCCAGTCCGAGGAGCTGCTGACGCAGCAAGAAGAGATGCGGCGCTCGAACGAGCATCTGGAATCCCAGACCGAGGCGTTGAGGCGGTCAGAGGAGATGCTGCAGCGCCAGCAGGAGGAACTGGAGCACTACAATACGGAACTCATCGCGAAGACGCGCGCGTTGGAAGAGCAGATGCTGGCCTCGCAGGAGAAGAACGAGGAGCTGGAGGGCGCCCGCAAGGAGCTGGAGCGCCAGGCGCTCCGGCTTGCGCTCGCTTCCAAGTACAAATCGGAATTCCTGGCGAACATGTCGCATGAATTGCGGACGCCGCTGAACAGTCTGCTCGTCCTGTCCCAGCTTCTCTCCGAGAACAAGGAGGGCAATCTGCAGCAGAAGCAGATCGAGTATGCGCGTACGATTCATATGTCCGGATCGGATCTGTTGAAAATGATTGACGAGATTTTGGACTTGTCCAAAGTTGACGCGGGCCAAATGCAGCTGAACTATGAAAAGGTGCATTTGTCGGAGCTGACAGCCTATATCCGTGACAGCTTCTCCGAGATCGCTTCACAAAAAGGCCTCCGGCTTGAAGTCCATATGGATGAGAACGTGCGGGACAGCCTGATGACCGATGGGCACCGTGTCATGCAGATTATCCGCAATCTGATGTCCAATGCGGTCAAATTCACGAACCGCGGAAGCGTCGCTTTCCATATCGGAATGGCGGCGGAGGAAGAGATTCCGTCCCATATCCGCAAGGAGGGAATGCCTTTCTTCGCGCTGCGGGTGACGGATACCGGAATTGGAATTCCGGAGGAGAAGCAGGACCTGATCTTCGAAGCGTTCCAGCAGCTGGACGGCACGACCAGCCGGAAGTACGGCGGAGCCGGGCTGGGGTTGTCCATCAGCCGGGAACTCGCCCGTCTGTTGGGCGGAACGCTTACGGTGGAGAGCAAGGAGAAGGAGGGCAGCACCTTCACCTTCTATTTGCCGGTTCAAGCGACCAAGCAGCCGGAAGCAATGGAGGGCAGCGTCCGTCTCATCGACCAATGGAATGAGAAGGCGATGGCGTCTGCGGCGGCGGAATTATCCGCAGCGGCAGGATCATCTCCAGCGGAAGGACCATCCGTAGCGTATCCGGATGAGGAGCAAGAAGACGATGAGCCGGCGGCTTCGCCCGATCGGACGTGGAAGAAGCCGTATCGGGAGTGGGACAACGCGGTGATGCATGAGGCCGCTGCAGCCGAGGAGCAGGAGCAGAAGCGGGAGCGGGTATGGCCGCTGGAGCGGAAGAAGCTGCTCATCGTGGAAGACGACGGTCCGCAGCGGCAGTCGCTGATCGCGCTCATCGAGGGCGCCGATGTGGAAGTGCATGCCGTCTCGACCGGGACGGAGGCGCTGAAGTCGCTGGCAGACACGAAGTACGACGGCCTGGTGCTGGATCTGCTGCTGCCTGACATGAACGGATTCGAGCTGCTGGACAGCATGGGCGCTCATGCGGAACTGAGCAAGGTTCCGGTTATTGTATACACGGGCAAGCTGCTGGACAAGAAGGAAGAGCTGGAGCTGAAGAAGCGCGCCCGGAGCATCATTATCAAGGATGTGAAGTCGCCGGAGCGGCTGCTTCAGGAGACAATGCTGCTGCTGAACCGGTCCGGAGAAGCGGAAGCGGGGGCGCGCGCCAGCGGGCACGCATCGAAGGATCAGCTGCTGGCAGGCAAGCGCATCCTGCTCGTCGATGACGATGTGCGCAACGTATTCGCTCTGTCCAGCGTGCTGGAGCAGTACGAAATGGACATCGTCTACGCGGAGAACGGCCAAGAAGCCATCGAGGCGCTGACCGGGGATCCGGAGCATTTCGATCTGGTCCTGATGGATATGATGATGCCGGAAATGGACGGCTACGAGGCGATGCGCCTCATTCGTAAGATGCCTTCGTTCGAGAAGCTCCCGATCATTGCCCTGACCGCCAAGGCGATGAAGGAAGACCGCAACAAATGCATTGAAGCCGGGGCTTCCGACTACGTGAGCAAGCCGTTCCAGACGGATCAGCTGCTATCGCTGATGCGGGTCTGGCTGTACAAGTAGACGGGTATCCCTTGTCAAGATGACACAGACATGAAGGAGTATGGGATGGAGATGACAGGCAGAGAAACCGGGCGGAACCGTGAGGAACCTCGTCCGCATGATTCGGATCGGGAGCGAGTAGAAATCGAACTGCTCCTGGAAGGAATTTATCGGGTCTATGGTTACGATTTTCGGGACTATGCCTTTCCTTCTCTCCAACGGCGAATCTGGCATCAAGTATACACCGAGCAGGTGGAGACAATCTCCGAATTGCAAAGCCGCGTGCTTCATAACCGGGACAGCCTGCAGAGGCTCGTTCACAGCCTGTCCATTCCGGTGACGGAGATGTTCCGCGATCCCCAGATGTTCGGCGCATTTCGCCGCACCGTCGTTCCTTTGCTCCGGACCTACCCGTATATCCGCATCTGGCACGCCGGCTGCTCGACCGGGGAGGAGGTCTACTCGATGGCCATCCTTCTTCACGAGGAAGGGCTGTACGAGAAGACGAGACTGTATGCGACCGACATGAATTCGCGTTCGCTGCGCATCGCCAAGGACGGTATCTGCCCCCTGGACAAAATGAGATTGTACACCAAAAACTATATGGAAGCGGGCGGCACCCGTTCCTTCTCCGAATATTATACGGCTTCCGGAGATGGGGTCGTCATCCATCCCGATTTGCGCAAAAACATTATTTTTGCCGAGCATAACTTGGCGACGGACCGTTCCTTCAATGAGTTCAATGTCATTCTCTGCCGCAATGTCATGATCTATTTCAACGAACCGCTGCGCAACCGGGTGCATGAGCTGTTCTACGAGAGCCTCGCCCCGCTGGGCGTGCTCATTGTCGGCGCCAAGGAATCGCTGCATTTCACGGTGCATGAAGCGCGCTATGAGGAGATGGACCGGAACGAGAAGATTTATCGCAAAATACGGTAGGAGGTACTGCGGATGACTACCTTGGAACCGATAAATATACTGTTGGTCGATGACAGACCTGAAAATCTGCTGGCGCTGGAGGCGGTCCTGTCCGAAGAAAGCTACCGCCTGGTCAAGGCAACGTCGGGCGAGGAGGCGCTGCGCCATCTGATGAAGAGCGAATTCGCCGTCATTGTCCTCGACGTTCAAATGCCCGGCATGGACGGCATCGAGACCGCCAAGTGGATTAAAGCGCGGGAAAAGACGAAAAACATCCCGATCATCTTCGTATCCGCCAACTACAAAGAGACCGAGCATCTCTTCGCCGGCTATTCGGCAGGCGGGATAGATTACATGATCAAGCCATTTGTCCCCCATATTCTCAAATCCAAAATCCACAGCTTCGTCGGCATGTTCCTGGCGCAGAAGCGGCTTCAAGCGCAGAAGATGCTCCTTCACCAGAAGACCCAGGAGCTGGAGCGGATGAACCGCGAGCTGGCTGCGGCGAAGGAGGCCGCCGAACGCGCCGCTCTCGCCCGCACGCAGTTCCTGGCCATGATGAGCCATGAGATCCGGACCCCGATGAACGGAGTGCTCGGCATGGTCGACTTGCTGATGGATACCGAGCTCTCTCCCGAGCAGGGGAATTATGCCGAGATGATCCGGAAGAGCGCGGATGCGCTCATTCGGACGATCAACAACATTCTCGACTTCACGAAGATGGAATCGGGCAAGCTGGAGCTGGACGAATTCCCGTTCGACGGCACAGCGCTCGTCACGGAAGTGTATGAGTTGTTCACTCCGGAAGCGAGCAAGCGCGATTTGAATCTGACGTACACGATTGCGCCCGACGTGCCGAATTGTCTCTACGGCGACATGTTCCGGCTGCGGCAGATTCTCGTCAACCTGGTCGGGAACGCCGTCAAATTCACTGACAGCGGCGAGGTCGAGATCCACATCTCTCTTCTGCCGGGACGGCAGGGAGATGCGGACCGGGAACGGGTGAAGGTCCAATTTGAAGTGAAGGATTCGGGCGTCGGCATTCCCGAGAATAAAATGGACGGGCTGTTCCAGCCGTTCTCCCAGCTGGATTCATCGATGAACCGCAAGTATGGCGGAAGCGGGCTCGGACTCGCGATCTGCAAATCGCTCGTCCATATGATGCAGGGAGATATCCGCACCGTTCCGGTAGAGGAAGGCGCATTGTTCGTCTTCCATGTATGGCTGGGGATATGCGAGGAGCCGTAGGATTTGTTTCGATGTTTCGGGCCCTCGTATTTCGGTTATTTACGTTACAGTGAGGGGATTAGATTAGAACCTAGAAGTCGTGAGTTAGGAGAGGAAGCTATGAACGGCAATAAATTCAATGTAACGATGCAGCAAGACGAACATCAAGTGACAGCGCATTTGCAAGGGGACCTGGACTTGGCGGCCGCAGGGGAGTTCCGCAGCCTGCTGGAGCCGATTGTCAATGACCCGGCATTGGATTTGACGCTGGATCTGCAGAAGCTTACCTATATCGACAGCACCGGGATCGGGATTCTCATCTCCGTGCTGAAGCTTCGGAAGGAGCAGCAGGCGCCGTTCCGCATCGTTCATGTGCCGCAGCAGATTCAGAAGCTGTTCGATATGACGGGGATTTCGAAGTTCTTGACACCGAACGCATAAATTTAAGGGATTATGAAAGGGAATGACTTATGGAAAATGACAGAGAACGGAAGCAAATCAAGTTAATTCTTCCCGCGCAAGCGGCATATGTCGATCTGGCCCGTCTGACGCTGTACGGCATTGCAAGCCGCATCGGGTTCTCTTACGAGGATATCGAGGATATGAAGGTCGCCATCTCCGAGGCCTGCAACAACGCGGTATTATACGCTTATCGAACGACGCAGGGGATGGTCGAGATTGTTTTCGAGGAGGGGCCGGACGAGATTGGCATCATGGTCAAGGACGAGGGCGGCAGCTTCGATGCGGACAGCAAGACGAGCGGCTTGCGCGGATGGCATGAGAAGAGCCTGGACGAGGTGGAGGCCGGGGGGCTCGGGTTCTACCTGATGCAGGCGCTGATGGATGATGTGGAAGTGATGAGCACGGAGGGGCGAGGTACTGTTGTCAAAATGCGCAAGCGACTTTTGAAAAGTGGAGAACTGCTATGAGCGAGCCCTCCCGGCATGGACCAACGGAAGATGCGAATCAGCTCATCAGTGCTTATCAAGAGACGCAGGACAACGATATCGCCACGATACTCATCCACAAGTATGAGCCCATGGTCAAGATGGCCGCCGGCAAAATTTCGCGCAACCGTCCCGATTTATATGAAGACCTGATGCAGGTCGGGAATATGGCATTGATTCGTCTGCTGCAGCAATTCGACAGCTCCTTAGGCGTGCCCTTCGAAGCTTATGCGATGAAGAGCATGATCGGTCATATGAAAAATTTCCTCCGGGACAAGTCGTGGTATATTCAAGTGCCGCGGCGAATCAAGGAGAAGGGGGCCCTCATTCAGCAGACGATCGACGAATTGACCGTTCAACTGGAACGTTCGCCGAATGTGGAGGAGATTGCGGAGCGGCTGGAACTATCCGTTGAGGAAACGGTCGAAGTACTAGCTGGCCGGGAATGCTATCACTATGTGTCGCTGGACACGCCATTGTCGCAGGAAGAGAGCGCGGCAACACTAGGGGAGCTGATCAGCTCGGACAGCAACGATTACGAAGCAGTCGAGCGCCGGATGGATCTGAGCGATGCCATGGCATCGCTCAAAGCGGAAGAGCGGCAGGTGCTTGCCCTCGTATTCGAGGAAGGGCTGTCTCAACGTGCGGCCGCGGAACGGCTCGGGGTATCCCAGATGAGCGTCTCGCGGATTCAACGCAGAGCCACCGACAAGCTTCGGCATATCCTATCTTCCCGCTATGACGGATAGCTGTGCTGCGCTTCATGCCGCGGACAGAACGAAGCACGCCCTGAAGGCGTGCTTCGATCGTGCTTCTTTGGCTGCTCTTCTCGATGATTCGGATCATCCCCAGAACACTCAATCTGTCATGGCTTGAACCTGTCTCATCCTCGCTGCGCGCGATGCGAGGGCATGGAGCAGATCCGCATCGGGAGCGGAAGGCTCCATGCAGGGAACGCTGAGCTTGCGCTCGAGTTGGGCGCACAGCTTCGACAGGATCGTCCACGCTCTTGCTTGTATGGCTTCCGGTACAGGCGCGTTGCTCGAGAAGCCCGCCAAGCCGGCTTCGACATGCAATGCTCCGTTCGCCAGCTTGACGGCCGGAACGGTGAACATATGGCTTGCCCTTTCGGTGTCAAGCGCCTCGTTCATTAGACCCAGTACGAAGACTTCTTGCTCGCTGCACTGAATACCGGTGAAGCCGTGCCGCAAAAATAATTTGCGCACGGCTTCGGCCTGAGCAGAGACCGGA
Source organism: Paenibacillus thiaminolyticus (assembly GCF_007066085.1). Taxonomy (NCBI): domain Bacteria; kingdom Bacillati; phylum Bacillota; class Bacilli; order Caryophanales; family Paenibacillaceae; genus Paenibacillus; species Paenibacillus thiaminolyticus. Next base: position 5,122,988 of record NZ_CP041405.1, read on the forward strand.
GGTATCGGCGTCATTCCCATTCCTCCCGTCAGTTCGAGTTCAGTTGACTCGCCACTTCATCCGCCACATCGGCGGAAGCTTCCTTCAACTGCGTTGTCGCCTCGGATGCGGCGTCCTTCACGGTAGCCGTAACCTGATGGGACGCATCCTTCATGCTGTTAACGACCGCTTCGGCCTTGCTGCCGACCGACTTGACGGCATCAGCGGTCTTCGTGCCGAGATCACAGGCGATATCCTTCGTCTTCTCGCCCACCTTCTGCGCCGTGTCGCACAGATCGGAACGCAATTCGCGGCCCGGCTTCGGTGCCAGCAGCAGGGCAGCTGCCGCGCCGATAATGCCGCCAACAATGGCGCCTTTCAAAAATACGCTGGAATTGTTATTATTTTCACTCACTATGGTCATCTCCTTGTACGTCATTCGTTGCTATCTACCATACGATTACACTCATTTACCACTTTTGAAACAGGCTGTGCCGAAATTTGCTCCCCCAATTACGCCCGGCGCTTCCGGCGAATCCATTGCAGCGCGTAAATAGAGGCGATGAGCCAGACGCCTCCGGCACAAAAGCCGGCGATCACATCCGTAGCATAATGCACGCCCAGATAGATTCGGCTCAAGCCGATGGCAAGGACGAGCAGTCCGGTCAGGACGAGAATATAGGCGGCGGGCCGCCCCCGTTCCTTCCGATGCAGCCAGATCAGATAGCCAAGCATGCCGTAGAACGCGATCGAAGCCATGGAATGACCGCTCGGGAAGCTGTAACCGGATTCGACCACCCAATGCTCCCATGACGGTCTGACGCGCTGAATCAGGTTTTTGATAATCAGGTTCAGCGTGTAGCTGCCGCCAAGCGCGACCAGCAAGCCGAACGCGTCCCAGCGCCGCTTGAATCCCCAGGCGCAAATGCCTGCGCACAGCAGCGAGACGGGGATGATGACGTGGCTGGAAGCGAGATCGGTGAGCAAGGATACGGCCTTGGTCAGCCCCGGCGAAGCGGCGAGCCGCACCGTGTCCGTGACGACGGCGTCAAATTGCTGAAAGTTGTCCGCAAGGACTCCCCGGATCAGCACAAAAAGCAGCACGATCAGAATCAGAACGGCAAGGCCGCCCCATAATAGGCTTAATGTGAACATCGCCGTTTCTTTTGGGGAGGGTGCGGCCGGTTTGTTGTTAGATTGGTGATTCATCGCAGTCAAACTTCTCCTTAAGCGGCACACAGGCGAGTGAGCACATGCTCTCGCCTGAAGCTCTGTGAATATAAATAGACCGAATACAGGAAAGAGCCCCATTATATGAATATCACAAAGCTTCTATCGAATGCAAATAGACCGATAGGCAGCAGCTTCGGAAAGGGATATAATTTAGGAAGTGGCTACGAGGAAAGGAAGACCGATGATGAATGAACGACTGATAGAAGAAACGCGCAACGGCTGGCTGGAATGCGAGCATCGGGGCGCGATATGCGGCGTGGACGAACATGGCCGCATCCGCTATGCTGTAGGGGACACGGCCCGGCTGATGTTTCTCCGTTCGGCAGCCAAGCCGCTGCAGGCGATTCCCGTCGTGCGAAGCGGCATGCTCGAGCATTTCCAGCTTGGGGATCGGGACTTGGCGCTAATGACCGCCTCGCACCGGGGGGAAGCGGCGCATGTCGATACGTTAGAGCATGTGATGGAGCATTGCGGGCTTCACGACGAGGCGCTGATCTGCAGCCCTTCCCTGCCGCTTCATGAGGAATCGAGGGAAGAGCTGCTTCGCAAGGGCGGAGACCGGCGGCGCATGTACCACAATTGCGCCGGCAAGCATTTCGGCGTGTTGGCCTGGAGCAAGATGGCCGGCATGGATATGGGATCGTATGCCGATCCCGCGCATCCGGCGCAGCGCCAGATGAGAGACACGATCAGCTGCCTGTCGGAAGTGCCGCAGGAATCGATGATTCAAGGGACGGACGGATGCGGATTCCCGGTATACGGCATTCCGCTCACCGGTCTGGCGACCGCCTACCTGAAGCTGGCCTGTCCCGATCTGATCGAAGACGCGCCCACGAGGGAAGCCGCGGCGCGCGTTCGCCGCGCGATGCAGCGCTATCCGTTCCTGGTCGGCGGCACGGACCGGGTCGACTCGCTGCTGATGGAGGATGACAACATCATCGCCAAGGGCGGGTTCAAAGGGATCTTCGCCTTCGCGCTGACCAAGGAGCGGCTTGGCTTCGCCTTCAAGATCGCCGACGGATCAGATGAAGAGTGGGCGTTGGTTACCGCATCCATTCTGGAGCAGATCGGGTACGAGCGCCGGGAGACGGTAGAGCGGCTTCGCAGCCGGATACCGGCGGTGATTCTCAATGACAACGGCCGGCAGGTCGGGGAACAACGGACCGTCTTCGTGCTGAAGCCGGGAACGTGAGCGGCTCAAGCAAAGATGGGAACGTAAGCGGCCCAAGCAAAGATGAGAACGCAAGCGGCCCCAAGCGAAGGCGGGAACGCAACATGGAGAGAGGCAGGGTGATGAAGATGAAGCAAGTGCTGCTGGAAGTGATAGGGACGACACGGGAAGAGGTGGTGACGGCGGCCCGGAACGGGGCGGATCGAATTGAGCTGATTACCGCCATTACCGAAGGCGGGCTGACGCCGAGCCTCGGACTCGTGCAAGAGGCGGTGGAGGCAGTGGACATTCCGGTCAACGTCATGATCCGGCCGCACAGCCGCTCTTTTCAATATGATGCGGATGATATGCGAACGATTGTGGCTGATGTGCGGCTCATCCGTTCCACCGGAGCGAACGCGATCGTCTTCGGCGCCCTGACGCCGGAAGGAACGATAGACAAGGCAGCCTTGGAGCAGGTCTTGGAGGCTGCCGACGGTCTGCCGATGACCTTCCATCGAGCCGTGGACGAGACGAGGGACATCTATGAAGCGCTTGATGTGCTGCTCGGGTATCCTCAGATAACGAGCGTGCTGACCTCGGGAGGACAGCCGAGCGCCTTGCAGGCGACTGATGTGATCGCCGAGATGGTCCGGCGCGCGGAAGGATCCTCGCTGGCGATTCTGGCCGGCAGCGGGCTTACGGTGGAGTCGGTGGGCGGATTCATTCAGGAGACCGGCGTCCGCCATGTCCATTTCGGCTCGAATGTAAGGCAGGGAACGCGGGCACTGTCACCGATTGATCCCGAGCGGCTGTCGGGTCTGGCCGCGCTGCTTCGCACGGTATAGACGCCGAATCCCGCCCTTGACCGGCTGCCGGCCCAGCCGGCCCGGTCAAGAGCAGGAACTCATCCCCGGCGCAGGCGGCCGAGCTCGGAGACGAGCGCTTCCATTTCGCTGATGCTGTACGACGATTTGCTCATGACGATATCGTATACGTCCTTAATATCGTCATACTGCTCCACAGAGAAGGCGGAGGGCTGCATCGCGGCTGCCGTCGCCATCTTCAGTCGCCCCTTTATCGCCTCAATCATCAATTCCACGTTCTGCTGCGTTTTTTCATTGGTAATCATGCTATTCCTCCTCGAACGGTTGTGAACAACCTGCTCGTATTGTATCACGAATGCGGCGGAAACAGAACGAGCTCCGGGGATGCGCTCTGCGCCAGCCGGCCTGCGGGACAGGCTTGGCATGGCAGGAAATGTGAAGTACAATAAGGCATCATGAAGATGAAAAGGAGTACGCAACCGATGCAGCTCAATTTATTTCCGCCCCTGGATCCCCGGTCCGCGGAGCGGCGGCAGAAGATGGCGGGAGCACAGCTATCCGGTTTTTTGCAATCGGTGGCTGCGGCGCATCCGTCCGAGCCGATCATGTTCATCTGTATCGGAACCGACCGTTCAACGGGAGACGCGCTTGGCCCGCTGGTTGGAACAAGGCTGCGGGAGAGGGGATGGACGAATGTGATCGGCTGTCTGGACGAGCCTTGTGATTCGTCCAATCTGGAGGCGAGGCTCGCCGAATTGCCGGAGAATCTCCTCACCATTGCGATTGACGCCTGCCTGGGCCATCCTTCGACAGTAGGCTATTATCTGGTCGGTAATCAGCCGCTGGTTCCCGCAGAGTCGGTTGGTATGGCGCTCCCTGCCGTAGGCAGATACAGCATCGCTGCCGTCGTCAATACGAACGGACCGAAGCCGTACTGGACCCTGCAGACAACCTCTCTCCGCTTCGTGATGAAGATGGCGCAGGAACTGGCGGACGCTATTTTACAATCTTTCCCAGTAAATCATCAGGAATAAAAACAGTATTTTCCCCATATGAATGATGTCGTGGGCCTGGGGAGGGATCTCGTACGACAGGTTCGGATACAGAATAAAGAGCCGGACCCGACATCCGACTCTTTGGCACTGAACGCGGTAACCCCTATGTGTGATCCGTTCCTGGCATGAACGGATCATTTTTTATCCTGCCGGTCCGTCAGCTTAATGATGAGCTGAACCAGGCCGAGCACAAACGCACTCGTGGCGAAGAACATTTCGAACCCTTCCATGATGGTCACCTCCTTTCGCGGCTGGACAACAAATACTGGTGCAGACACTGCGCCATAGAAGGTGCTGATTCAGCAGTATACAATTTGTGTAATCTTATTCTATATCTATGTAGAAAAAGCGTTTCATAGAATCCATCTGTAGGAAATTTTGAATTTTTTTTGCACTTTGTGACAAGCATTCATAATAGTACAACGTCGTGCATACGATGGGCGGCGCATACGGAAAAGAGGAGATAGCTATGCCAACGATCGCGGTTCATCCACAATTCAGCATGCGTATAGAGGAGCAGGGCCAGGGGCCGGCCGTCGTACTGCTCCACGGGTTCTGCGGCAGCTCGCGGTACTGGGCGGAGCTGGCGCCGCTGCTGGCAGGAAGCTGCCGCGTCATTACCCCGGACCTGAGAGGCCACGGCTCATCGGATGCGCCTGTCGGTCCCTACACAATCGAGCAAATGGCGGACGATGTGCTCCACTTGGCCGATACGCTCGGCCTGGATCAATTCGTGCTGTTGGGCCATTCGTTGGGAGGGTATATTACGCTGTCATTCGCGCAGCGGCATGCGCACCGCTTGAAGGGATTCGGGCTGATCCACTCGACCGGGAAGCCGGACACGGAGGAGGGCAAGCAGAAGCGGCTTGCGACCGTAGAAGCGCTCCAGCGGCATGGCATCGTTCCGGTCGTGGACGATCTCGTGCCGAAGCTGTTCGCCGAGGATAGCGGCCCGGGGGAGGCTCTCGACAAGGCGAAGGAGATTGGCTATTCCACGCCGCCTCAAGGCGCGATCGGCGCGGTGCTCGCGATGCGCGAACGGCCCGACCGCACGGCGGTCCTGCAAGCGGCCACGCTCCCGGTGCTGCTCGTGGCCGGGGAGAAGGATCGGATTGTTGCGCCGGAGAACGTATTTACCGCGGCGGGAGACCATATCGAGCACGTCACTCTCGAAGGGGTCGGCCATATGGGCATGATGGAGGCACCGCAGAAGCTGGCGGCCGCAATTCGTTCCTTCATGGACACTGCATACGCTTGACAGACGGCCGAATGATACATGGGCCCTTGTGAGAACGGGAGTGCTGCACCCTTGTGGACAGCACTCTTTGTGCGTTATACTGGATGTAATTTTTGTACAAATTAGACAGTTATCAAAACGAATGCCTCAGCTGCCCGATCATGATTATCACCGTTAGTTCTGTAGGTTCGAGGCTGCACCTTATCGTCTTCGGCAGGGAGGTGGATTCATGTATAGAAAAGATTATTTGCTGCGGTTGGTGCAGGAGATGACCGACCTGATCGGCAAAGCGATGAACCTGCGGCAGCAGAAAAAACGAACCGAGCTGCTGTTCGAATGGGACGAGCTGCTGCGGGAACGGTTCCGCATCAATGGCGATCTGTCCGATCGGCTGACCGGAGAGGACTTGATTCACCTGTTCCGGACCAATGGGCGTCTGCATGCCGATGAACTTCAGGCCTTCGCGATCCTGCTTCATGAACGGGCGAAGCTCGAACGGGAGAAGGAACTGGCGGAACGCCATGAGATGCCTGTCAGTGACGCTTCCCGTTCTGGTCCGGATGACATCGAGGACCTGTATGTCCGGCGTTCCCTCAAAAGCCTGCATCTGCTGCTCGAGGCGATGCTGCATGGCAGCGATCGGCGGCTGCTTCCCGTCATGGAGACGACGGATCGCCTGCTGTTAGAGCTGAAGGGCTACCGGCTGCCGGACGAGTTGCTTGAACGCCTGTGGGCTTGGCTCGAGCGGGAAGGCCGCTACGCCGGGGCTGAGGATGCGCTGTTCCGTTGGGTGCGGCAGGCGTCCGGCCAGCCGGAAGAAGCGGAGCGGCGCAAGCGCCAGGGGGCACGATTCTATGAACGCCTCGCGGAATGTCCGGATGAAGCGCTCGAGCAGGGCGGCCTGCCTCGCGAAGAACTGGCCGACGGCCGCGCTGATCTGGAGACGATTCAATGAACCCGGCCTTGGCCGGCCTGTGCGAGTGCCGATGGGCGCCCCATGCCAACCCTTCTTCACAACCGAATATGCGACGTGACGATGAAGATGACAAGAACCTTGCCGAACCGCAGGGTTCTTTTTCGATCCGCGCGAATCGGTTCTCTTGCGCAGAATCATAGTTCCTAAGTCCTCCGAGATAAGAAGCTCTTCACAATTATGATCGATCGGTCGATAAAGTATAGTAGGTAATTCGGACTATGCATATTTTTCAATCTCTGGAAACAGGAATTCCCGGATGACGAGGAGGCTTGCCTATGTGGCCGTTAGCATAGTGCATCCGGACCGATATAACACCCTGGCGCGAGAGACATGAGGAGGTTTATTACATGGGAAATCAGGCATACACGATGGACAGCCCGGGTTTATTATCGGGAGCTTTGTTGAACTGCAGAACTGTGATCGAAGGCAGTGGCTGCGTGGCAACGGGTATGTTATCTTATATGGAAGGCGACTTGATTGAGATTGAATTGCCTCAATTCGAACACTTCGAATTGGGGGAACAAGTCAAAGTTACGATCTATTCCGGAATGGGCATCGTCAATTTTTTCACCAAAATCATCGCCCGGAACGAGGGCTCCCTGCTGCTCATCCATCCGCCTCAGCAGCAGCAGCGGTTTACGGACAAGCGCGAGTCGCCGCGAGTCATTATCCGCAAGCATGGCTTTATCCATTCCGAAGCCGCGTCACAGAAGAACCAGAGCGCCGCTTCGAGCGGAACCCCGATACACCTGGTCGATATTAGCCTGACCGGCGTAGGCTTCACGATGAACGAAGGCGAGCCGCTGCGCGAAGGCATGCGGGTCGAAGCGGAGCTTCATTTGGGCTTCACCTTGCCCTGCCGCCTCAAGATTATGCACCGCTCCCGCCATTCCGAGGAGATGCTGTACGGAGCCAACCTGGAAGGCCTCGACGAAGGCTCCCTCCGCTCCCTGCGCGCATTCATCCTGCGCGAACAGATTACGGCTTATGTGGATAAGAAGCAGAATATATAGATAACATGTCGGCACTATATCCCTTTTCGTAGAAAGGAGAAGCAATTTGAAAATATCATCCTTACGGTATTTCCTAACTTGCTGCGGACTAGCTGTATTCGGCGTCATGTTATTTCTTCTTCCAGGAACTGCAGAAGCCGGAACGGTCTTCCCGTCGAAGCAGATCGATTCCTACGATGTAGAATTGGAGGCGGTTCCGACCTATGTTCCGACTCCGCTGAGCGTCACAGAAGCTACCTACACCCAGACCGTCAACCTCGACCCGGCAGTGGCGGAAGTCTCGGTCGATCCGGTTCTGGGCCAATATGCGATTACAGGCAAAACCTACGGCACGACGACCATCGAATACAAATGGATCACTGCCGAAAATGCAGAACTCGTACATAAGTTCACGGTCACGGTTGATTCTGGCGGGATCGCGCCGCGTGTTAACATTTACGGTCAGGACAATATCTATTTTCCATTATCCAAGAGCACTACATATGACATAAAATTAAATACTATTTTCTCAGGGAATATGAACTGGGCTTTAAATTCATTTGAGTATACTGATAAAAATAATCTGTTTCGTCGTGGCTACAACTTTAACGATCCCAACAATTGTTCTTATACGTTAATATATGATGACCGCACAGGTGATACGAGAATAGAGCTCAAGGTGAAGGATCTGAATGGTTATTACGCATCCTACTTCTTCGACGTCTCAACCAACTGGGATCCCGTCTTTCAGCCGCAGCCGGATATGACTCTGATTCAAGGGAAGGAGTCCACCTTGAATTTGAACGACATGCAGGTCTTCACGGACGCAGATGATGACACATTGCATTACACCATCGATCCGGTAACTGGAGTAACCGCATCCGTTAATGGGGATATGTTGACCATTACGTCCACTATCGACCAGGAGTTCGCGTTGACGATCCGGGCCGATGACGGGCGGAACGGGACGGCTTCCGGCGTGCTTCATTTCAAGGCTTGGCGCTCGGAGGAGGTTGGCATTGCAGGTACCTATCCGGAGACGCAGAACATGATCCGATTTACCCAGGTCGCTCCAGGGAGATACGTGCTCGCTCCCCTCAAACCTACGATGCCTAGCGAGACGGAGCTGCTGGGGTGGATAAATGATGGTACAGCGCGGGCTGCGGATTCAGACGGGGATCTTGAATTTGCAATCGATGAAATTAATGATTTGAACCAAAAGCTTCCGGCCTTGCAGGCAGACACTTACGGGCTTTATTTCTATGACTCTTCTAATATTACTCTCGACAGAGCCGTGCATCTTATCGGCATCGATGTCGTGCGAAGCCAGTTAGAGCAAATCGACCGTGACCATGAAAATAACGGACTGGATATTATGGATGCCCATAGATGGTTAATGATGTACAATAATACGTATTTCAATGCGAAAGTCATTCTGTCGCTGCTTCCCTCTTAACATCGGAATTGCGCGTCAGGACCTACAGGCTAACCTTAGGGTTGGCCTTTTGCTATTATGAGCAAAATAAGAGAGATAGATAAAGCGATAGGTGGAGAAGAACGTATGAACGATGTACGGGAACGCAACGAAGGATGGAGCGCGGCGGCTGCCGGAGCGGCAGCGGGCATACTGCTGTTGACGCTGTGGCTGAACGGCTTATTCTACAACCAGGATACTGTCTTGCTATCCGCTCTAATGTGCGCTGCAGCTGGTGCGCTTCTTCTTATGAGGCGCGCAGTTCTCTCCGCTGCCATTCTGCTGCCGCTCGTTCTCCTGATCGCCTATGGCATCGTCCGTTTCCTCGATCCGGCGAGCGTGCATGGCACTCACATGCAGATGATTCGCTATGCGATGTATACCGGGTGGGCAGTAGTGATATCCGCGTTATTTTGCCGGCGAACCTCTGACTCATCGTGGACAAAAGGACTGCAAGCTCTCCTCGTCGTTGGCATCATTAACAGCCTGAGTTCGCTCCTTATGTTGGGCGGTTGGCTGCCTTATGCAGCCGGGGTCATGACAAGCGAGAATGTTGAAATTTCCGCCTGGGGATTCCGCCTGGCTGGATTCCTGCAATATCCGAACACCCTCGGGGCGGTAACGGGAGCTTTTCTGCTCCTTCAGCTTTATCTTGTTCAGACCGCTTCCGGCTTCCGGGCGCGTACGGCAGCGCTGCTGCCCGTCCTTCCTCACATGGCCGTCCTGTTATTGACGGAGTCCCGGGGCTCGTGGCTGGTCGTTGCCTTTGTATGGATTGTCGGGCTGCTATTTTTGCATAAAAGACGGCGCGCTTCTATTGCGTTTGCCGCCCGTTCGGCAGCCTGGGGCTTCGCCGGGGCTGCGAGCGCCGCTTCCTTGTGGCCGGATCATCGCGATATGATTCCGTTAGCCGTGGCGGCGGCCTGGGCGGGATCAATAGGGGGAGAAGCACTGCTTCACCGTCTGCGGCATTCCCGCCGGCCCGGAATCGTATGCTCGTTCTTGATTGCGGCGGCACCTGCTGTGCTTGGCCTGGTGCTGATGCCACAGGGAGCATCCGAGCGCCTAACCGATCATTATGCGACCGCAGGCGCGCGGACGCAGTTCTACCGCGATGCGGTGACATTGTGGCGGGAGCATCCATGGTTCGGCGCGGGCGGGGAGGCCTGGCGGCAGCAGTTCGCACGCATTCAGAGCGAGCCCTATGTCGGCAAAGAGGTGCACAGCAGCCTTTTCGACCTGCTGCTCGACGTCGGCGTCATCGGAACGGTGCCTGCCCTCATACTGGCCGCGGCGGCGCTCTATATTGCTTGGCGCCGTCACCGGGGGCTGGCCATGGCTGCGGCCGTGCTCCTGCTGCATAGCGCAGTCGACTTCGACATGGCCTTCGGCTTCTTCGCACTGCTGCTCCTTGCCTTGCTGGCTCTCGCGGCAGGCGCGAACGAGCCGGGCCATGACAGGCCGCTCAAGCGCCTGAGCCGCACGGCCTCGCTTCTGCTGGCGCTGCCGCTTGGGGCCGCATGGTTACTTGCGGCTGTGCACGCCGTGGCCCAGCCGCTCGCCGACGCCGACGGCTTGCTGGCGTTGAAGCTGACGCCAGCCGACACCGAGCTTCGCATCGCGGTGTCACGGACCCTGCCGCCGGAAGAGGCCGCCGCCATGCTCGCGGAAGGCCGCCGCTATGAACGGAGCGGCTTCGCTCTCTATCGCGAGCTTGCCTTGGCGAGCAGCAGCCTCGGCCGGACAGCGGATGAAGCCGGCTATTGGCGGGAGGCCATCGCCTGCGCCCCGTTCGACCGCGACTTGCGGACAGAAGCGATTGAACGGCTGGCCGAGCAGGCACGACACGCCGCGCTGACCGGTGACCGCGAGAATGCCAAAATATTGGCGGCTGCTGCCGAAGACTTGTACCATCGCTATGAAGCCGAGGTAGAGCGCGTCGAAGCGATGCCGAATGTCGCCAATGACAAGCATTTTGCGATGACCGAGGAGGCCAAACGTGCGCATATGGCTATCGTGCCGCTTCTTGGCTTTACTAATGACCGGCGATGATTCCGCCTGCAATCGTAGGAGGGGATTATCGGCCGGTTATTTTTTGACTGTTTTCTCATATGATGTGTCGAATCCGAAACATGTGCTGTAGAGCTCTTTGATCCACTCTCCCTTTTACTCAGAAAAAGAAAATGCTAAATTCCCGATAGGCTATTCTCACGCTAATCTTCCTTATATATTGATATTGCTTACTGAGCCAAGTGCCGCTTCTCGCACGACCGAGCCTGAGTCAATGGGAGACCGAGCAAAAGGCCCGCGAACCCGCTTGCATACCGCGTCTGAGTCAATGGGAGACCGGCCAAAAGAGAAGACAGAGCCTCCTTGTCCAATCCCAGATAAATATCGATTAAAGAACCGGGGGCGGCGCCCTCCGGTTTTTTCGTGTCAGTATTGGCGGTCGTAATCGACAAGATTGCGGGCGGGGGAGCCCGTCTCGAGGTAAGCAGCCAGATTTTCGAGGAATAATGCCGTGACTCTTTCCTTAAGACGGTCGGTATTCCCTCCGGTATGCGGCGTGATGATTACGTTGTCCAGTGACCAGAGGGGATGATCTTCCGGCAGCGGCTCGGTCTCGAACACGTCCAGGCCCGCGCCGGCCAGATGGCCATTCGTCAAGGCCTGGACGAGCGCATCGGTGCGGACCGACGCGCCGCGGCCGATGTTCACGAAGAAGGCGCCTTGCTTCATGGCGGCAAAGCGGGCTTCGTCGAACAGGCCGTCCGTCTCCGTAGTCTTCGGGAGCACGTTGACAATGACGTCGCTGGCGGCAAGCGCCTCGTCCAGCTTGTCCGGTGTAAGGACGGCATCGACATGCTCTGCCGGGCGAGCGGTCCGGCGCACGCCGATGACGCGCATGCCGAAGGCTTGGGCCAGGCGGGCGATCTCGGTGCCGATGCTGCCGAGTCCGATAACGGCCATCGTGCGGCCGTTCAGCTCGGTGAAGCGGCCTGCCTTATCCCAATGGCGGCGTGTCTGGTTGCGAATCGCGCGCGGCAGCTCGCGCGTGAAGGCGAGCAGCATGGCGAACACTGTCTCGGCCATCGGGACGGGATGGACCCCGCTCGCGGTGGTCAGCATAACCTCCCCCTCCTTAAGCTTCCCGAACGGCATATAATCGGCTCCGGATGACCATAATTGGATCCAGCGCAGCTTGCTTCCGGCCGCCAGTCCTGTCTCTTCAACCGCATCGCACCAGCCGAATATCACTTCGGCATCGCGGAATTCGGCCGGATCCAGATCCTTCGGCCGCCCGAAGATGAGATGCCAATCCGGCGCCGCAGCCCGGATGCCGGCTTCCTGCTCAGGCGCCAGTCCGTGCAAACATATCATTTTACGCACAGCTTGTCCTCCTTTATCATCACATATCTCTTCTTCAAACATTCCCCGTTTCGAGGGGGATTTCCTCTTTTACCCGAAATAAGCTACTATATAACGTATAACGGCTATGGAAACCATAGCAATTGCATAGGTTCTACTCCATACGAGTAAGGAGGCCCGCGATATGAACATCGGAATTCTTGATCAATCCCCTATACTGCCAGGCGAGAATGCGACCGACGCATTCCGGCACACGCTGGAGCTAGCCGCGCATGCCGATCGGCTTGGCTTCAGCCGATATTGGGTGTCCGAGCATCACGATGCAACCGGGCTGGCCGGTTCCTCTCCGGAAGTGCTGATTGCCTCGATTGCGGCCCATACGAAGCGGATTCGGGTCGGCTCCGGCGGCGTGCTGCTTCCGCATTACAGTCCGTACAAGGTGGCTGAAAATTTCCACGTGCTGGCGGCGCTCTATCCCGGGCGGATTGATCTCGGCATCGGACGCGCTCCGGGGGGGATGCCGCTCGCGACGCGGGCCCTCCGCTATGGCCGGCCTGCGGATTATGAGAACACCTTCGACAGGGCGCTCTCGGATCTTGGCGGCTTCCTGAAGCATGACCTGCCTGCGGAGCATCCGCTGCACGGTCTGAAGGCGACGCCGATCCCCGAGCAGGCGCCTGAAGTATGGCTGCTTGGTTCGAGCGGCTATAGCGGAAGGAAGGCTGCGGAAATGGGGGCTTCGTTCTCGTTCGCCCACTTCATTAACGGGGAAGGCGGAGAGGAGGTCGTCCGCGCTTATTATGATGCGTTCCGCCCCGGGCCGCTCGGCGACAAGCCGCGAGCGAACGCTTGCATCATTGTTATCTGCGCCGATTCGGATGAGGAAGCGGAGAGGCTGGCAACTTCCGTAGATTTGCGGCTGCTGCTGCTCGATCGGGGGGATTCGAGGGCAACGTTCGTCTCTCCGGAGGAAGCGGCGGCCTTTCCCTATACAGAGTGGGATCGAGATCGGATCCGGTACAATCGCGGCCGGATGATTGTCGGCGGACCGGATAAGGTGAAGCGGGACTTGGAGGCATTTGCGGAGCGGTACGGTATTGATGAGGTGATCGCCATGACGGTGACGTATGACTTCGAGGCGAGGCTCCGATCGTATGAACTGCTCGGGGAGATGTTCCACCCGCATAGGGAATAAGCCGGTTCGCATCGGGCGGCCGGCTGTTCGAGCTGCCTATCCGCCGAAGGCTTGGCGGAAGCTGGCGGAGAGCTTCTTCGCATCGACCTCCCATAGGGCGGCAAGCTCCTCGCATACGGCTTCGTCCCACCAGTCTGACAGCTTCTTGCGGTTGGCGTGATTTTCGTGAATCCATATCAGATTGCCAATTACTTTGCGGTAATAGAGCTCTTCGCCTTCCTTCCGTTTGTCTTCAGGAATCCAGGCATTCATGCGCTTGATCGTGCGATACAGCTCGTTGCTGCAAGCCCGGCGGATGCCCCGGGCGGTAGGCAGGGCAGCGGTGTGGCGCTGTCTCGGTGTCTTCATGGCTGTTGGCCCCTTTTCATCAGGTTGTGTTATACCATATGCAGGATGGGGGCCCGCTGCCAGAAAGATCTCCTGCCGCTAATCTACCACGATGTACCCGATCATCGGACCGTTGTTGGCCGCATCGGCATGCGTCGTGCAGACGATGCGGTAAATCCCTTCCTTCGCGGTGAACCGAATGATCGTCTCCTTGTTTTTTTCGATTGTGCCGGAGATACCCAGCCCTTCAATCACGAAATCATGGCGGTGCCCGTTCACGCCCCGGATACGAAGCTCGACGCGCTCGCCTTCGCTCGCGTTCAATGTACCGGGAGCAAATTGATATGCTTCGATCTCGGTTCCGTCTTCAAGGGTGGACTTGAATTCGCCCGTCACCATATGCAGGATGCGGGTCTCTTGGGGGGCGGCTTGCGCAGCCTGCTCCATCCGTATTGATTCGTACCGCCAGAAGGCGGCGCCGACCATGATGGCAGCGATGGCGAGCAAGCCGATGCGCCATTGCTTAGGGGTGATGACCCAGAAATTAGCCATAGATGTGAACCTCCTCGACATGTATTCGGAAAGCTTGGAGTACGCAAAATCGGTGTAAGAGAGCGAAAGTGGCCATGCTGTCCAGCTAGTCCATATGTATGCCGGAGAGGGCGGTAACATGAGCCCTGCCGGTTGATTGCTTTAGGGTCATGTCTCATCGTATGATAGAATATACTGATAGCAAAAAGAGGAGATGGGACATGGAATTTTTGCACCAAATTGTGACTACACTTTTGCATTGGGTGCAGCAATTGGGAGAATGGGGAATCATGCTTGGCCTGATGATAGAGGTTATTCCGAGTGAGATTGTACTTGCCTATGGAGGTTATCTCGTCTCGATTCAACAGATTACCTTTGTGGAAGCGGTCATCTTCGGCGTCATCGGCGGGGTTATTGCTCAACTGTTCGTCTATTGGATCGGCAGATATGGGGGAAGACCTGTGCTTGAACGGTATGGCAAATACATTCTCATCCAGCCGCATCATATTGCGAAATCGGAAGAATGGTTCCAAAAATATGGGACAGGCGTTATCTTCACGGCCCGGTTCGTTCCTGTCGTACGGCATGCCATCTCCATTCCGGCGGGCATCTCCAAAATGAATGTGTGGCGATTCACGATCCTGACGACGCTGGCGGTCATCCCGTGGACGATATTGTTTGTTTATTTAGGCTTCGTGCTGGGCGATAAATGGGAGCAAATCAACGACGTGGCCGGCCAATGGGTCAAGCCGTTCATTCTCGTTGCCCTGGCGCTGTTTATCGTGTATGTTGTCATTAAATATACGTATGCCAAAAAGAAAGCGGGGAAATGAATATGGCCAAGCGCGTAGCCGGCGTAATGGGAAAAGGAATTCGGCCCCAAGCCTTTGTGGACGGGATGCAAAAGAACAAGGAGGCCTTCGTCTCTTGGTATGACCAATTTGCATGGGCGGATGAAGAGGACAAATCTTTCTTCGAGTCGCTGCAATACCGCGACGACCTGCGCTGCCTTATCCTGGCGGCGGATTGGTGCGGCGATGTCGTCCGCAACGTGCCGGTCGTCTTCCGTGCGATGGAAGCGGCACAGATCGAGACGGAAGTGCTGATTATGGAGCAGTTCCCGGAGACGATGGATCATTTCCTTACGATGGGCGGGCGTTCGGTGCCGGTTGTCATCTTCGCGGATACCGGCGGGCATGTTCTCGGCCAGTGGGGACCGCGCCCGAGCGATGTGCAGGCGCATATGATCCGCTTCAAGCAGGAGAATCCGGACCGGGAAGCGCCGGACTATCCCGACAAACTGAAAGCGGTAAGACAGCAAATGATGGAAACGTACGGCGAAGGCACGGGATACCAGACACGCATCGTGCGCGAGCTCAAAGAGCTTCTGTCTTCTTTTTGACATCAAGCTACGTTCAACAAGTCAACCTTTCCCAAAAGTGAAACCTATGTTTGCGGTCGACTTCGCGAATAACTTTAACAAAGGCGGTGTTCTTCTATGTCCCGCATTCAAAGCTATACACTCGGCCCGGTTCAGACCAATGCCTACGTGCTGATCAACGAAGAGACGAAGGAAGCGGTCGTGATTGACCCTGGCATGAATCCGGAGCCGCTGCTGCAGGGACTTCAAGGCTTGAAGGTGTCGGCCGTCCTGCTGACGCATGCGCATTTCGATCATATCGGCGGAGTTGACGCCGTGCGTGAAGCTCACGGCTGCCCGGTCTATATTCATGAGAGGGAAGCAGAGTGGCTTACGACCCCCGAGCTGAACGGTTCGAAGATGTGGCCTCAAGTCTGCCCGCCGATGTCGATGAAGCCTGCCGAGCATTTGCTGCAGGACGGACAGACCCTGGAACTGATCGGCTATACGTTCCAGGTCATGCATACGCCGGGCCATTCTCCCGGCAGCGTCAGCTTCCTCCACGAGAAGCACTTGTTCTCGGGCGACGTGCTCTTCCGCACGTCCGTGGGACGAACGGATCTCCGTGACGGGGATATGAACGTGCTGCTCCAATCGATTCACGGCAAGCTGTTCCCGCTGGGAGATGACGTTACCGTCTATCCAGGGCATGGTCCCGAGACCCAGATCGGGTATGAGAAGGAGCATAATCCGTTTGTATAGTAAGGCTATGCTTGGCGAGGCGGCTTGCCGGACGGAATGTCCGGACAGGCCGTCTTTCTTATTTAACGCCATCGGTCCGTTGGCGCTGATTTTGGGTTCGTGGTATGATGAGCTTAATTGAGGAACGGATGCGCATTCTGCGGGGGAATGAGGCTGGCCCTTGGGCGGAAGCATGGATTGGATTCGTGTTTGCGGAGCTGCACGCACAGGAACGAGGATGGATAGAAGGACAAGCGGGCGCGTGAACCAGGTGAGGTTTGCGCTTTTTGTGTCCCCCGCGGAAGCATTCGCGCAAGGCGGGAGCCTCTGTCTGAATGGGGGCTTCAGTAAGCAGGGAAGGGAGCAAGATCGATGGAAGGCGTATTGAAGCGAGAAATCGAAGGACGAATTGTCCGGCTGCAGGCAGCAATGCAGGAACAAAGCATGGACGGCTGTCTAATTACGCAAAATGTGGGGCTCTATTATTTTACCGGATCGATGCAGACTGGATATCTGTTCGTGCCGAAGCAGGGCGAGCCTGTCTACTTCGTCAAGCGAAGCTTGGAGCGCGCGAGGCATGAAGCCGGGGTGGCGGTCGAGCCGCTCGGCTCCTTCCGATCCTTCGGCACGCTGCTGCAGGAGCGCTTCCCGGCGGTGTTCGCGTCCGGACGCCCGGTTATTGCAACGGAATATGACGTGCTTCCGGTGCAGGTATTCGAACGGCTCCGCTCCGTGATGCCGGAGACGGCCTGGACCGACGGATCCGCGATGCTGCGCGGGCTGCGGATGGTCAAATCTCCGTGGGAAATCGACCGCATCCGCACTGCTGCCCATGCGGCGCATCATGCGCTTGAGCAAGCGGCTGCTTATGTCCGGCCCGGCATGATGGAGCTCCAGCTTATCGCCCACATCGAGCATGTGTTCCGCATGCAGGGCCATGTCGGGTTCATCCGGATGCGCGGGTACAATCAAGAGATTATTACAGGGATGGTCGCCTCGGGCGAAGCGGGGGCGGAGCCGACTTACTTCGACGGTCCCGCCGGCGGCCGCGGCTTGACCCCGGCCAGCCCGCAAGGGTCCAGCCGGAAGGTCATCGATGAGAATGAACCGATTCTCGTCGATATCGGATGCTGCATCGACGGCTATGTTATCGACCAGACCCGGACGCTGGTCATTGGCAAGCTGGATGAGGACCTTGAACGGGCCTATGAGTCGTCCGAGGCGATACTGCGGGCCGCCGAAGCGAGCCTGAAGCCGGGGGCGGTGTGCGAGACGTTGTATGCCGACGCGCTGAAGCTGGCCGAACAATACGGCCTGTCGGACCATTTCATGGGCTTCGGGAGCGATCAGGTCAGCTTCCTCGGCCATGGCATCGGCATGGAGATGGACGAATGGCCCGTGCTGGCGCGCGGCTTCACGATGCCGCTTGAACCCGGGATGGTCATCGCGATCGAGCCGAAGTTCACGTTCCCTGGCCGAGGCGTCGTCGGCATCGAGAACACGTACCTGATTACGGACGACGGGTTCGAGAAGCTGACTACTCCGCCGGAAAGCGTGTGGCGCATCGCCGCGCCATAATCGGAGGGCTAGATTCGGAAGCAGGATGGAACCCGCACTGCCGCGCTTCCACCGATTTCCAGCGAATGCATGTTGACATTTGCACGGACGTCACATATTTTAGTGTGAAAAGGCAGCGTCTTTTTTGCGGAAACAAGCATACATTTACACCAATCATAAATTTTAGTACGATAGAGGAAACAGCATATGGATGGGAGGCATGGACAATGCTGCATTTGGGAGAGAAAGTAGTCATTGTTGCCGACCGCTTCGAACAACATTTGCCTATCGGGGAATATGGCTATATCATTGCCTATGACCGCAATGCGGATAACGCATTCGATTACGTCATCCGGGTTCCGAGAGCAAACCGTAACTTCTTCGTGCCGGCGTCTGACGTCGAGCAGGAAGGCCTGCTCCTGCAGCAGGAAGCGGACCGCATCGAACGGGAAGCGCTTATCGACTATGCACTGGCTACTCACAATGAGTCTCTGTTCCGCCGGATCATGAATGGTGATGCGGCAGAAGACCAGGAGGAAGAGAACGAGCAGGAAGAAGCGATGTCTCAGGAAGAGTTCATCCGGCAAGTCAACCTGCGCGCATGGATATAAGAAAGAGCACCGGTTTGCGTTACGGGGTAACGTGTGACCGGTGCTTTTTTGTATAGAGAAGAAGATGGTGATGGAACCGGCCCGCAAGCTTATAAGGCTCCCGGGCGGGCGGAAGCGCGGCACTGCGCCGCATTAATGGAAGCCAGCGTTGAGTTGCCCACGCTTCTAGGCTATAATAGAGGGATGAATTTGGCCCAATTGGGACAAGGAGGAACAGGTTGCCGATGAGCATTCAGGTACAAGACGTCGAGCATGTGGCCAAGCTGGCACGGCTCAATTTAACCGATGAAGAAAAAGCGCGCTATACCGAGCAGCTGAACGCGATTCTGAAGTACGCAGAGAAGTTGAACGAGCTGGATACGCATGACGTGCCGCCGACAACGCATGTTCTGCCGATTCGCAACGTGATGCGTGACGATACCGTTCGTCCATCGCTGCCGATAGAGAAAGTCATGCTTAACGCGCCGCAGGAAGAAGAAGGTCAATTCCAGGTTCCGGCGGTTCTGGAGTAAAGAGAGAGGGGGTAACCGCATTGACATTATTGGATATGACGATATCACAAGCTAGACAAGCTTTGGCAGACCGCAAAGTATCCGCCGCCGAGCTGACGGAGGCGTCTTTTGCGCGCATCGCGCAGACCGACGGGCGGGTGCAGGCGTTCCTGACGCTGAATGAAGAAGGGGCCAAGGTGCAGGCGAAGCGCATCGATGAGCGCCGGGCCGCAGGCGATACACTCCATCCGCTGGCCGGCATTCCGGCCGGCCTGAAGGACAATATCGTGAGCGAAGGGATGCGCACGACATGCGCCAGCCGCTTCCTTGAGAACTATGAGCCGGTCTATGACGGAACCGTCGCCCGCAAGCTGAAGGAAGCGGACGTCGTTACGGTCGGCAAGCTCAATATGGATGAGTTCGCCATGGGCGGATCCAATGAGAATTCGGCTTACCAAGTGACCCGCAATCCGTGGGATCTGGAGCGCGTCCCGGGCGGTTCGAGCGGCGGCTCGGCTGCGGCGGTGGCCGCCGGTCAAGTCAGCTTCGCCCTCGGTTCGGATACGGGCGGATCGATCCGCCAGCCGGCGTCCTATTGCGGCATCGTCGGCTTGAAGCCTACCTATGGCCTCGTATCGCGCTTCGGCCTCGTCGCGTTCGCATCTTCCCTCGATCAGATCGGGCCGCTGACGAACAATGTAGAGGACGCCGCGCATGTGCTGCAGGCCATCGCCGGCTATGATCCGATGGATTCCACCTCGGCCGAGGTGGACATTCCCGATTATGCGGCGGCCTTGAGCGGAGAGGTGCGCGGCTTGCGCATCGGCGTGCCGTCCGAATATATCGGGCCGGGCGTCGATCCGAAGGTGAAGGAAGCGGTGCTCGCTGCCTTGAAGGTATACGAGCAATTGGGCGCGACCTGGGAAGAGGTGTCGATGCCGCATACGGATTATGCCGTGGCGACCTATTACCTGCTCGCTTCGTCTGAAGCGTCGTCCAACCTGGCGCGCTTCGACGGGGTTCGTTATGGCGTTCGCGCGGAGCAGCCGGGCAATCTGCTCGAGCTGTATCTTCAATCGCGCAGCCAGGGCTTCGGCCCGGAAGTGAAGCGGCGCATCATGCTGGGAACTTACGCGCTCAGCTCCGGCTATTATGACGCCTACTATCTGAAGGCGCAGAAGGTTCGGACCTTGATTCAGCGCGACTTCGAGCAGGCGTTCCAGAAGTATGACATTCTGCTCGGGCCGACGGCGCCGACGACGGCCTTCCGCCTGGGCGAACAGATTGACGATCCGCTTCAAATGTACTTGAATGATATTTTGACGATTCCAGTCAGCTTGGCGGGCGTGCCGGCGATCAGCATTCCATGCGGATTGGCGGACGGCATGCCGGTAGGGCTGCAGCTGATCGGACGGGCGTTCGATGAGGCGACTGTGCTGCGCGCGGCGCATGCGTTCGAGCAGCATACCGATCATCACAAGCTGCGTCCGCAGTTGTCATAGAGGAGGCTTACGACATGCCAAGTGCTAGATATGAGACGGTAATCGGGCTGGAAGTTCACGTTGAGCTTCGCACCGAATCCAAAATATTTTGCGGCTGCTCCACTGCCTTCGGCGCGCCGCCGAACACACATACTTGCCCGATCTGTCTCGGGCATCCGGGCGTCTTGCCGGTGCTGAACCGCCAGGCGGTCGAATATGCAATGAAAGCAGCCATGGCGCTCAACTGCGAGATCGCGTCCGTGAGTAAATTCGATCGCAAAAACTATTTCTATCCCGATTCGCCGAAGGCCTATCAGATATCGCAGTATGATCAGCCGGTTGGGCGGAACGGCTGGATTGATATCGAAATCGGCGGCGAGACGAAGCGCATACGTATCGATCGTCTGCATCTGGAAGAGGATGCGGGCAAGCTGACGCACGTCGATGGCGGCTATGCATCGCTGGTCGACTTCAACCGGGTAGGCACGCCGCTGGTCGAGATCGTAT
This sequence comes from Paenibacillus thiaminolyticus, assembly GCF_007066085.1. Taxonomy (NCBI): domain Bacteria; kingdom Bacillati; phylum Bacillota; class Bacilli; order Caryophanales; family Paenibacillaceae; genus Paenibacillus; species Paenibacillus thiaminolyticus. Next base: position 5,144,081 of record NZ_CP041405.1, read on the forward strand.
CGGAGGCGGATCTGCGTTCGCCGGAAGAAGCCAAGGCTTATTTGGAGAAATTAAAGGCTATTATGCAATATTGCGAAGTATCCGATGTGAAGATGGAGGAAGGTTCGCTCCGCTGTGACGCGAATATCAGCCTCCGCCCGTACGGGCAAGAGGAGTTCGGTACGAAGGCCGAGCTGAAGAACATGAACTCCTTCCGCGGCGTGCAGCGCGGCCTCGAGTATGAAGAGGAGCGCCAGGCCGATATTCTGGACGAGGGCGGCCAGGTGGTGCAGGAGACGCGCCGCTGGGATGAAGCGCAAGGACGAACGCTGTCGATGCGCAGCAAGGAAGAGGCGCATGACTACCGCTACTTCCCGGATCCGGACCTCGTAACCGTCGTCATCGACGACGAATGGAAGGAGCGCATCCGCGCTATGATTCCGGAGCTGCCGGATGCCCGCAAAGCCCGGTATGCCGCCGGTTACGGCTTGTCCGGATACGATGCCGAGGTCATCACGTCCTCCAAAAAGCTGGCCGATCTGTTCGAAGACAGCCTTCAATACACGAAGGATGCCAAAGCGGTGGCGAACTGGATCATGGGAGATCTGCTCGCCTTCTTGAATGCGGGCGGTCTTGAGATCGAAGCTGTCAAGCTGGACGGACAAGGGCTCGGGGAAATGATCGGGCTGATCGAGAAGGGCACCATCAGCACGAAAATTGCCAAAACGGTATTCAAGGAAATGCTCGAATCCGGCAAGCCGCCGCAAGCGATCGTCGAGGAGCAAGGACTGGTGCAAATTAGCGACGAAGGCGCCATCCTGGCTGTCGTGCAGCAAATCATCGCGTCCAATCCTCAATCGGTCGAGGACTATAAGGCCGGCAAGCAAAAAGCGATCGGCTTCCTCGTCGGCCAGGTGATGAAGGAGACGAAGGGCAAGGCGAATCCGGGACTCGTCAATCAATTGCTGGTCCAGTGCCTGAACAGCCAATGATACCGGCTACGAAATAACAGTCCGCGAGACGGAGCATGCGCCGCAGTTTTTTCATCGATTCACATGGAGGAGCTTGGCGCATACTTCGTCTTTTTTTGCTTACAGATAAATAGAGCAATAAAAATTTACGGTCTGTGGGGGAATGATTGTGCTTCGTCAACTGGATATGAATGATAATGAGACCCTCGAACAATTATGGTACTTGCAGCAGAGCGCCTACCGCATCGAAGCGGATCTTCTCGGCTTCGACCGGATTCCTCCGTTAATGGATACGATCGACGATCTGAGGCATTGCAAGGAAACCTTCTACGGCTGGTGGGATGAAGCCGAACTGATGGGAGCCATCTCGTATGAGGTGCCGGAGCCGGATGTCATCGATATTTGCCGGCTGATGGTTCATCCGCGCGCATTCCGCCAAGGCATCGGCTCCCGTCTGCTGGAGCATGTCCTGCAGATTCCGGGATTCCCCATTCACCGCATTGCGACGGGGGCCCGCAACACTCCTGCCTTGCGGTTGTATGAGCGTGAAGGCTTCCAATTTCGGCATGAAGAAGAAATCGCACCCGGGGTATATCTTCGCCATCTGGAACGGGTGTCGAAGGAGGGCGGTTCAGGATGGGAGAAGTAATCGACGCCTCGAATCCGTGGGTCATTGACAATGTCTCGCTGATGATGCGCTTGTTCCTGGCGATGCTACTGGGCGGCCTGGTCGGATTGGAGCGGGAGCAGGCGAATCATCCTGCGGGCTTGCGTACGCATATTCTTGTATGTCTCGGCTCAGCCTTGATTATGCTGTTGTCCATTTATGGCTTCTCGCAATTCGTCTATGAAGGCAATGTCCGCGTTGACCCGGCCCGTCTCGCGACGGCGGTCATTACGGGCATTGGCTTCCTCGGAGCGGGGACTATCATCTTTACGGGCAAATCCATCGCCGGTCTGACGACGGCCGCTTCTTTATGGGTCGTTGCTTCAATCGGTCTCGCCGTCGGGGCCGGATTTTATTTCGCGGCCGTCGCGGCAACGGTGCTCGTCATCGTCAATCTGTTTGTCTTCAACAAGATTGAGCAGCGGTATTTCACAAGCAAGAAAACCTATGTCCTTACGCTGGAGACGGACGGAGCTTCCCATTTTCTTCATCAGCTCCATGAATTTTTGAACGAAGAGGAGATTCAGACGAAAAAAGTAACGACGCAGCGCCTGCTTAATCGCCCGTACGAGGGTCCAGACGTCAAGCATACCGAAATTCAAGTTGTCCTTATTGTACCCCGCCAGTTCGAAATTTTTGCATTTACGACCCAAGTCGAGCAGATGACCGGCGTTCGTTCCGTTACCGTTGAATAGCCCTTTCCCCGGCAATCGGCGCAATGCGGACTAGACTAAAGTCGGTGAAACCTTCCTGGACCCGGGAAGGTTTCTTTCGTTTCCCCGTCCGCCTTACAATAAAAGCAGAAGATTGGAGAGGCGCCTGACAGGCTGCCATCGTGGAGAAACAGAAAGGAAGTCGGCTATCGTGGAACGTGAATTGCGGAATCAATCAGATGAACAGCTCGTTCAGCTTATTTTGGGCGGCAATGAAGAGGGGATGCGCATTCTGGTGGAAAGACACCGCCCATTTGTGTTAACTTGTATTTGTCAAACGGTTCAGGACCGGCATCTGGCGGAGGACATCGCTCAAGAAGTCTTCGTCAAGGTATACCGCCGGCTCCATACATTCCGCGGGGATTCGAAATGGACGACATGGTTGTACCGTCTTACGCGGAACCAGCTCATCGATTCGCTGCGCAGACAGAGACGGGGGGCCGCCGATCGGCTGGAGCCTGCTACGATAGTGGCTCTTCCGCATCAAGATGAGGAAGCGATGCCGGAGGAATGGGTCATCAAGCGTGAGCGGTGCGAGCAGGTGCGCCGGACGTTGGGCAGCCTCCCGGACAAGTATCGGACAGTGATGGTGCTCTACCATATGCGCCAGCGAACCTACGCCGAGATTGCCGAACAGCTGCAAATGCCTGTGCGGACGGTTGAGACTCGATTGTACCGGGCCAAAGCGCTGTTCAAAAACGTATGGAATGAATCGGTCGGAGCCGTATGATGGCAAGGGAGGAATGAATACAATGAACGACGGAGGCCGCAGAGACAAGGAACCACCGGTGGATCAACCGGAACGCCAGCGGATGGATCAGATCCGCACGCCGGATTGGGACAGAGAAGAAGAGCAATTTCTCCGGCGAAGAATGGCGAATCTGGAGCATCAGCAGCGCGAGCACCAGCATCCTGGCAATTATCCGCCGTACGACGGATTGCCTCCTGTACCTCCCGTATATGGAACACCGCCTCAGCGCAAGAGCAAATTTTTATCGCTCCTGCTGTCTTTTATTTTCCCCGGAAGCGGTCATTTTTACTTGGGATTGATGCAGCGGGGCCTGCTTATTATGATGCTGCTCGCTCTGGATATTGTTGCGATTGTCTATTTCAGTGCTACCGATGCCCGGATTAACGTGCCGCTCATCGTGCTGCTTGCCCTTATGCTGCCTGTTATTTATTTCTTCAATTTATTCGATGCTTTGCAGAGTACGGAGCGCGTCAACCAGCAGGCGGTCTATGGATTGGGAGCCGGCAATGTGAAGCAAGGCCCTTGGCTTGGCCTGCTGCTCCTGTTCGGCGGCGTCGTTCTGCTGCTGTTCACGGTCGACCCGGCCTGGCTGCGCTGGTTTTTCAGCAATGCGGGCTCTTATGCTGGAGCAGCCGTGCTTATCGGTGGAGGGATTTTTCTGCTAATCAAGGAATCGCGCAAAAGACGCTAGCCGATCTTAAGGAGTTGGGGCATACTTGATAAAGGTAGGCCGGATTACTGCAGCTTTGTTGATTATCGCCGTCGGCGTGATGGTTCTCGTCGATCAATTTTTCGGCCTGCGCAGCATCCGGCTTCTGCTCGTGTGGTGGCCCTTCATCTTCGTGCTGTGGGGATTGGAGATGATGGTGAGCGCCAAGCGCGGGCGAAGTCCGGACGGGAAAAGAAGCTGGAAGATCGACTGGCTCGGTATGTTCGCTGCTATTTTTTTGTCCGTCTCGGTGTTCATGATTGTTCAGCCTTATCTGTTCAGGGACTGGGTACGGAGCATTCAGTTCGATTTTTCGATGATGAAGGAAATGAAGCTTGCCGAAGGGATGAAGTTCAAGCAATCTGCCCTGAATTATTCCATAGAAGGCCGTTCGATCCGGGAGCTTGCCGTTCGCAATCGCTATGGCAATGTGTCGATTCGGAGCGGAAATGTGGCGGATGTGGTGGTGGAGCCGACGGTCATCGTGAGCAGCTTGCCCAAGGAGGAGGCTCAGCAGTTGGCAGACCAGTCTCTCGTAGACATCGCGGCGTCTGCCACAGAACACCGGCTTCGCATCGAAGGCACGCCAGCACGTTATGCGGCGAATAAAGAGCTCGTCCGCATCGACCTGAGCATTACGGTTCCGGATGAGGTGGCGTGGAATCTCCATGTACAACTGGACGACGGGCTGATTGACATCCGTGAGCTCCGCGGGGCCATCGCCGCCGAGACGAAGAGCGGATCGATCCAGATTGCCAATATCGATAACTCGGTTCAAGCGCGCACTTGGGACGGGGATATTGTCGTAAAGGGAATTGGACAGGATCTGAATGCGGACACGGCCCGAGGAGATATCATCATTCATGATATCAAGGGGGATGTGACAGCAGATACGAAGAGCGGCGCTATCGATATTAGCCGCGCGGTACGAGCTGTTCAGGCGGAGACGCTGAGCGGGGACGTGCTGGTCGAATCGGAGGTTGTCGGAGGATACTGGAAGCTTCTGAGTCTGGCAGGGGATATGACGATTCACTTGCCGGATGACGCAAATGCCACTGTATTCGGAAGGAATACATTCGGCGATATTACTTCGGATTATCCGTTGGACATTGCTGACAATCGTATCGAAGGGACGCTGGGAAGCGGGATGCATGATATCGTCTTGCAGACGAATGGAGACCTTCATGTTCTGAGGAGATGATCGCGGAGTTGCGGACGTCCGAGACAGAATAAGATTGACAAATCGAAAAAGGTAACCGTACAATGGACATATAGAGATTATTTCTTGAGAATCGTTACAATGTACAGATTAGACAACCCGAATGAATCATGAGCGTAGAAGGCGGTGGACAGGATGAAGACACGGGTTCAACATGCATTGGAACAATTGAAAATGTCCGGAGTACGCATTACGCCACAACGCCATGCGATCTTAACCTATTTGATGGATGCGATGAACCATCCGACGGCGGATGAAATATATCGGGCGCTTGAGCCCAAGTTTCCGAGCATGAGCGTAGCCACGGTCTACAACAACTTGAAGTTGTTTATTGAAGCCGGCCTGGTGCGTGAATTGACCTACGGAGACAGCTCAAGCCGATTTGATGCGAACGTCTCTGATCACTATCATGCGATTTGCGAGCAATGCGGCAAGATTGTCGATTTCACGCTGCCGGCTCTGCAATCGGTAGAGGAGACCGCCGCCGAACGGACGGGCTTCTTCATACGGGGACACCGCATGGAAGTGTATGGCGTGTGCGAATCGTGTGCAGCTGCGGCTGCCAAGAAGTAACCGGAGCGTTCCGGAGGACAACCGTTGAATCATACATGCGCGCAGCAGATTTTGCTTGCGCGTTTTCTTTTGGACAGGGAGATGCAAGACTTGGGAGTGGGAGGAACGACAACATGAGTTACCGGGGAGAGCGTCGGGGCGGAAGGGCAGTAAATGGAAGGCATGCGGACAGGCCGGGAAGCCGTCCCCAACGCAAAAAGGGTGGCTGTGGCGGATGTCTCGTCATCTTGATAGGAGTTATTGTTTTGTCCGTGTGCATTTGGAACGGATGGTCGGAGTGGTGGCCTGGCCATGAACGATCAGAGTCTGATATGACGCAAGTTGAGCAGCCGCTCACCTATAACGGGACGTGGAGCGGTTACGGCACGACAGGACAGGGAAAGGATCTGCTCATTCCCGTGCCGGCGCTGGATGGACTGCTGCCGGTTACATTTGAAGCGGAGAGCGGCACCGTTATTTTGACAAGCCCGGTCTCGGTCGCTTCGATGCCACTGGATCAGCGAGGCGGGCTGTTGAACGGAAGTCCGAAGGAGTGGCCTGCGGCTGCCGTCCGCATCGACAAGACGGTTCATGTTCCCGCATCTGTGCTGGAAGAGTTGTACGGGATTGAAGTGAAGCAGTATCCGGCGAATGGAGCCGTTCAGTTCGGAATGCCGGGCCAGACGCTACAATCCGGCACGATCGCGAAGCTGCGGCAGCCGGAAGACACGGTACCGATGAGGCAGGATTCAGACCAGAAGTCGCCGATTATCGCCGATCTGAAGAGCGAGTCGCCAGTGACCATTTGGGAGGAGAGTGGAGATTGGCTTTGGGTAGAGGCGGATGACGGCACATTGGGGTATGTGGCGGCCGAGGATGTCGTGCCGGGAGACGCCCATACCGTACCTAAGACGGCTGAGGCGCCGCTGCCGCGGTTCGTCGAGGAGAAGACGCCCGTGAGCCTGGCCTGGGAGGCCGTATATTCCCGCAACCCTGACCCATCCAAGCTGCCGGACATGACGGGCACGAATGTCATCAGCCCGACCTGGTTCAGTCTGGAGGATGAGGAAGGGAATGTCCTCAGCAAGGGGGACTTGAGTCTGACCGAATGGGCGCACCGTAACGGCAAGCAGGTGTGGGCGCTGTACAGCAACAGCTTCGAACCGGAGCGGACAACGGAAGCCCTATCGACCTTCGAACGGCGGAATCGTACAATCGGTCAATTGCTTGCCTTGGCGGATCGTTATCAGGTGGACGGAATCAATCTTGATTTTGAAAATGTGAATGTCGAGGATCGGAATAAGCTGACTCAGTTCGTAAGAGAGCTTGTCCCTCGGCTGCATGCCAAAGGTCTCGTCGTATCCATCGATGTGACGGCGAAGTCGGAGAGTGGCAGATGGTCGCAATTCCTGGACAGGGAAGCCCTTGGCAAGCTTGTCGACTATATGATGGTCATGGCGTATGACGAGCATTGGGCGGCAAGCCCTGTTGCCGGATCCGTCGCATCTCTGCCTTGGACTGAGCAAGCGGTGACGCGAATTATGAATGAAGACAGCGTGCCGGCACATAAGCTGGTGCTGGGTATGCCGCTCTATACGCGTATCTGGACGGAAGAAGTGCAGGACGGGGAGACGAAGGTGAGTTCCAAGGCCTTGGGCATGCAATCGATTCAAGATATATTGACGGACAAGAAGCTGAAGCCGGAATTTGATGACGCTGCTGGGCAGCACTACATTGAGTATAAAGAAGAGGGGAATTTGCAGCGGATTTGGATTGAGGATGAGCGTTCGGTTCGGGCGCGAATTGAACTGGCCGATCGGCTGGGTCTTGGAGGAATTGCCGTCTGGGCCCGCACGTTCGCCAGTGATGACATATGGGATGTGCTGCGTTATCCGCCGGTTCCTTAATATGAAGAAGACAAGCCGCTTTCCCGGAAGGGAGGCGGCTTGTCTTATGTACTCGTCAAGACTTCGGCGCGGACGCAGCCGATTCGGCTGGATCTTCATCGGACAGCCCTGCATTGGCTTGCGCAGGATCGAAGGTCAGGATAGTCCGGCAGAACATGCAGCGGTCCGTCTTGCCGATCATTTTCGTCGGCTGGCCGCATTCCGGGCACTCCAGCGCGACGACACTCGTGGAGAGCATGCCGGCCCAAAAATAAATTCCCATGCTTCCCAATAGAAGAATGCCGCCAAGCACCATGAATACCGCAGCGAACGGACGGCCTTGCACGCCCCACATCAATATGCCGGAGGTGCCCAAGATCATCATACCCATGCCTGCTAAAATAAGGACGAGCCCCCACAACCGAAATTCACTAAGCTTGCTTGTCTTAAATAGCCGAGTGTTCATCATGAGCCTCCCAATACATATCTTGAAAATGTTTTGCAAAATAGAAGGAAAGAGAGAATCTATGTAGAATTATAAACATGAATCAAGACAAAAGGAAGCTTGTTGGCAAGAAAGTCGAAAAAGCGTGGGATTCATATGAAGCAAGCAGTAGACAAGGTCAAGGTGGAGCAATGGTTGAACGCGACGCACATTCAAGGCATTCTTCGGTTGACCCCTGACTCAAGGAAGCTGGCAGTACAGGAATACAACAGGTGTGATCGCCTGTATATCGTTATCGATGAACAGTGTCCGTCTTCTCCCTATCATACACAGACGGAGCAGGACAGCTCCATCACGCAGTGGCTATTCATTCATCCGGAGCAGTGGAGAGCATGGAGCACATCAATGGAGGGTCTGCCTATGATGTCTTCCTTTGGACGAGCAGAGATTATCGCCGATCGCAGCGGTATGTTGGCGGAATGGCAGCAGCTGCATCAGGCGGACGGCAAGGAACTATTTCAATCGGAA